>NZ_JAHHPO010000060.1 GCF_024606365.1 Endozoicomonas sp. ONNA2 | reverse complement strand
GCCTTGAATAGTTCTGCAACGGTTGTGGAGTTAGTTATGAAAGTACGTGCGTCGGTTAAAAAAATCTGCCGCAATTGCAAGATCATCAAGCGTAAGGGTAATGTACGTGTGATTTGTCAGGAACCGCGCCACAAACAGCGTCAAGGCTAAAATTTCGGATTCTCCAAAAGCCCGACTCTGTTCTGTGAGGCTGTCCGAGAATGGCGTCCGTCCAGGTAACCCCGGAGCGAGGGCGGCAGGAAATTGAGGATAAAAATTCGGTTTTGTGAGTTAAATACCCCGAAGGACACAAATAGCGGGGCTATTTATCGAACAAAAGCGGAGTTTTAGACCAATTTGCTGTCGCCGCACGACTCATCGATGCAGAAGCCAGAGCAACGCAGGAGCAGTTGCCGTGCAGGGCAGTCTATTCTCGGACAGCCTCCCGGGTGGCTGTCCGAATATAGACTGCCCTGCGCGGCAACCTGAGATTTTAGTTTGATTTTATGCAACTAATAGCTTTTTTTATTGTCTAAAATTCTACTTACAATAACTTTTATAGAGGAAGTACTTAATTATGAACCCTACAAAACTCCCCCCGTCATCTCCCCAGCGCATCCCACACGGTCAGGAAAAATCCGTCCAGTCAACAGAAAAACCAGGAGCAATCAGTTGGTTTGGTGCTGCCGTTAACAAAGTACTCGAAGCCGTTGGCTACTCAAAAACCGGTACAGGCCTGGATACTGCTCTTGCCGACCGAAGTATCTCTTCTTCTGACCCAAACTGCCCTGCTAATACCGGCACACAATGCGAAACCAGCGGACCGCAGTCTGTAATCCCGATGGAACCGGCAGAGGCTTTACCAGCCCTTGAAGAGGCCGTAAAAGCTAAAGATGCCGCCCGGGTAAATTCCTTATTTCGTTCGCTGCAACAGACAGACCCGGATCTGGCTATGCAAAAAGCCAGGGATATCCTCCAAACCATTTTGCAGGATAATTCGAAATCCATTATGAGTTTGTCCGAGAAAGATTACGTTAAGCTTAAAAAACTCATCGACTGCCTACTAAACATTTGCGGCAAACAAGATGTTACTCTGGCAAAGTTAGCCCTTAATCTGTTTGTGGACCGGAAAGATCTCACCCATGCTGTCCAGATTAACAAACTCTACGGTCCCAATCTGGAAGGAGAGCGTCTCAAGATAGCCCTTGATAAACTGGTGGAAAGCGCAACGTACACTGAGCCTAACAGGATTGTCAAAATGCTGGCCTCGGGAAGACTAAATTCCGAAGAACATGCGAATGCTTGCAAAACATTAACCACAAAATACCCGACATACTCTGGACTTGAAGAACCTGACGACCACGACCTTAATGTTACTGGCCAAAAGATACTGGGCATGGCAAATCTGGAAGATCCCCAATCCATGGCGTTGGCCAAGAAAACACTGGCTGACGGGCTGAGAGAATGTTTGCAAAACCCACGATGGCTAAATGCACTGGAGGAAAAGAAGTACAAAGACCTGGTGAAATTTTTTGAAGAATTTTTCAAGTGCGGTATTAATTCTGTCACTCATAAAGACCTGGCCTACTCCCTGGTGAATATCTGCTTTACCGTGGGTGATTACGAAAAGGCTTTATCTATTGCCAATAATCTCCATATTAAATTTACCGAGGAGCAAATTGCTGAAGCCTTCAGGGTTACAAAACACCAAAGATCACTTGAGAAGGTGCTGGAGCTGGCAACTTCCGGAGCAGCTGAGAGTGAAACAGTCAAAAACACCATTCGGGATATTTTGCAAGCAAAACTGGAAATTGCCCATCACACGGATCCCGACCATGAGTTTCTAAAATTCAGGGATTTTATCCTGTCTTATGTCAAGCGCCTTTCGGGAGTGACCAGTGACAAATTGTTCCTGCTCAATCCGCTCATTGAGTTTTGTGTCAACGGAAATAGAATTCACTTGGCAGAAAGACTGAAACATGATTTTGAGGGCTGTTTCCTTGAGCATGCGGCTTACCAAAGAGCTTGTCAACGCTTTCAAAGGTCTCCATACAGGGAAGAGAAATTAGCAAAATTGTTGTCTCTGGCTGAGCATGCCAAGAGCACGAAGCTCGATTAAGCACCAGGAGGCTGTCCGGGAAATCACTGGGAAGACCTACTGTCGGATAAACCTGAGTGCCCCTGGCTGGATATCCAGTGTACTGCGCCAGGGGTTAATATCCAGCCCACCCCGCCGCAGATATTGGGCATAGACTGTCAGCTCGGCAAACCGGTAGTGTTTTTGCAGATCAACCAACACTCGCTCAACACACTGCTCATGGAACTCCTGATGATCCCTGAATGAACAGACATATTTCAGCAACGATGCATGATCTACTTGCTCGCCACGGTAACTGACCACCAGCGTTCCCCAGTCCGGCTGGCCAGTAACCGGGCAGTTGGATTTGAGCAGATGGGTATGCAATGTTTCACTGACCAGCCCATTATCAGCCGCTTCACGCATTGTACTTCTGGCCAGTAACGTTGGGTCATACTGGTAACAATCAACAATAACATCAGCTTCATCAATATTGGTTCCCGGCGCAGGATCAAAGGCACGGGACTCAAATTCATTGATGGTATATAGCCGCACTGCCACTGGTGCTTTGGCTACTGCAGAAAGATCCCGGGCAATGCGCCCTGCGACCTCTTCAGCACTGGCAAACCGGGATTGATTAAACGAGTTGAGATACAGTTTGAAGGACTTGGATTCAATCAGACAGGGAGAGCTGCAGGGCAGCTCAAACCGGGCAACACGCACAACGGGCTTCCCGGAAAGGTTTAACCAGGAAAGCTCATAGCCGTACCAGAGATCGCGACCGTAAAACGGCAAATGATCCGGATCAATACCCAGCTCTTTACGCTTGTCTTGCCGCTCTATGGCAAACAGCAGCGAAGGATCGTATACCGATTTGTAGCCACTGATTTTACCCAGCGGTGAAGCATGCAGAACATCACTCATTGCCCATCAACTTCTCAGACCACGACCGGTTTTCAGCAGGTGCAAACTGTAGGCACCCAGTGACAATATTGCCAGCGACATTACAACAAAGGCAAAGCGGGTATCCAGACCACCCGCCTCGCCCAGAAGTCCATAGCGAAAGGTATTCACCTGATAGAGAATCGGATTGAGCATAGAGACCTTCTGCCAGAATTCGGGCAGGATTTCGATGGAATAAAAGACACCGCCAAGGTAGGTCATGGGCGTCAATACAAAGGTGGGAATAATAGACACATCGTCAAACTTTCTCGCGAAGACGCCATTGATAAAACCGCCCAGGGCAAACAGGGTGGCCGTCATCACCACTGCCAGTAGTGTAACCAATACATCATGAACCTCCAGCTCAACAAAGAACAGGCCCAACCCCATGACGATAGCCCCGGTAATCACCCCCCGGGCCACGCCACCCATGACATAACCCGCCAGAATGATCCAGTTGGGTACGGGGGATATCAGCACCTCTTCAATGCTTCGCTGAAATTTATTGCTGAAGAAACTGGACGCTACGTTACTGAAGCTGTTGGTAATCACCGACATCATGATCAATCCCGGTAGTACGTAAGTCATATAACTAAAGCCGCTCATGGTGCCAATGCGGGAGCCAATCACTGCGCCAAAAATAACAAAATAGAGCACCATGGAAATCGCCGGCGGTAACAGAGTTTGCGGCCAGATCCGCATAAAGCGTCGTACTTCCTTGGCAAAGATCGTCACAAAGGCGACCTGGTGATAACGGAGTTCACTGTGCTGTGGCCGCAGGGTCCGACTTCGTTCCATACCTGACATCACGCTTCGCCTCCCTTGATACTGTCATTTTTCAAGACACCGTTGGTCATATTAACAAACAGCTCTTCCAGCCGATTGGTTTTATTTCTCATACTGGCGACTTCAATTTTAAGCTCACTGAGCTGCCGGAACAGATCATTCACTCCCGTATACTTATCAACTTCGACTTCCAGGGAATTGCTGTCAATTTTGTTCACCTTGTAGCCTGAAAACACCGGTAGCTGCTCGATAGGCTGGCGCAAATCCAGGACGAAACTTTCCTTCTGCAACAGGCTCAACAGCCGTTTCATGCTGGTGCTTTCTACGATTTCACCCTGATCGATAATGGCAATATGACGACAGAGCTGTTCTGCTTCTTCCAGATAGTGGGTGGTCAGAATAATCGTAGTACCTTGGTCGTTTATCTCTTTGATAAATTCCCAGAGACTTCTGCGTAGCTCAATGTCTACGCCAGCGGTGGGCTCATCAAGAATCAGTAACTCGGGTTCGTGAATCAACGCCCTGGCAATCATCAAGCGCCGCTTCATACCACCGGACAGCATGCGCGACTGGGTAAACCGTTTATCCCATAAACCCAGTTTTTTCAGGTAGTGCTCAATACGGGGCCTGGCCTGCCTTGGTGAAAGCCCATAATAGCCCGCCTGACTGACCAGAATGTCTGCCACTTTTTCAAACTGATTAAAGTTAAATTCCTGGGGCACTATCCCGAGAGAACGCTTGGCCCGGAACAGATCACGCTCAATGTCATGGCCGAACACAGAGACACTCCCGGCAGACTTTCGAACCAATGATGAAATCACTCCGATGGTGGTTGATTTGCCAGCGCCATTGGGACCTAGCAAGGCAAAAAAATCACCTATGGCAACCTCCAGATTTACCCCTTTCAGAGCAACAAAACCGTCGTCGTATACTTTTTTCAAATTTTTGATGGCCAATGCCTGAGTCATGGTTCTCAGCCTTGAGATTTCTATCTTTAGTCAGGAAA
>NZ_JAHHPO010000709.1 GCF_024606365.1 Endozoicomonas sp. ONNA2 | reverse complement strand
ACATTCCGCTGTTTATTTTTTTTCTGATAGTTTAAAAAGGAAATATATTGAGTTTTTGACATACGAAAGGGATGTACATGCAGGCTATCAAAAGGAAATTGAAAAAGAAATGGACAGAATCCTAAAGAATTATTCTGAAAAATCTGTATTTCCTGGTCTTAGGCAATTGACCGAGATGAATCAGCTATTCGATTTGGCCGTAATGACGTTTCAATTAACTTCTGATGCGATAAGGTTGGATGGTCAGAACGAGAAGTTAAGGGTCTTAAGAGTTTCGAAACGAACCGGCAAGCAGTCAAATCAGCCAATTTCAGAGATAAATTCTGACATCGCTACTATTAGAGACAGTTTCAACAAGAAATTAAAGCAACAGACAGTCAGAATTTATAATGAATATGGTAAACAGACGCTTAGACTTTTAGAAGCAGCAAAGTTGGAACAAAATAATCCTGAGGCATTTTCCACATATGATGAGGTTAAAGATGTTGTTGAGTCAAACAGGAGTTCTTTAAAGAAATTATTTTCAATAATAGTAGTGACAATGGATGATGAAGAACTAAATCCAAAATTAATAAAGTATGAAAATTACATGAAAAAAGTTATAGAAGATATTAAGCCTTTAAACTTCGAAAACTTAACAGCAGAACAAGAGGCTATTTACCTGTATTCGAAGAGAATTATAGAAAGTCAGTCTGCAATGTTCAGGCGTGCCATTGAAATGGCCAGAATAACAAGAGATTACGTTGAAATGAAACGACCAAAAGATCCAGTAAAAATTATTTCTCAATCAAAAAAAGCAGCCAATGTGTTCATTGATCAATTTACAAAAAAAAATGTCGGTAGTGCACAAACTTCTCGAAAAGAGTTTATTGAAAACTTCAGAAAACAATCTGATGACAGGGCTATTCATTTAACCAGATTATTTGTAGACATGTTTTCAATACATGGTATGAAGATGAAACATGCCATCAACGGTTTGACTCATTATCTTGGTCGGTTAATGATTAGAACCATGGGAAATGATAAACTTTCCAGTGAAGAAAGAGGAGAAGTAATCAAAAAAATATTGCATCAAAAAAACAGAGCATATAAAGCTGCCCTTGATGAAATTAAAGCAGTATTTTTTCATTGTATTGAGATTCGTAAAAAATCTCTTACAAAACAGAATCAAGATGTGTTGTGTGAAGGTCAAATCTATAACTATCCTTTCTTTAAATTAAAACTTGAATTCTTTTTTGATCCTCTAGTGAAAAAGTTGAAAGGAAAAACACCAGATCGTGACAATTCAATGTTCAATAGCAATCGTTTGTTTAAAAAGATATCTGAAATAAAGAAAGATGAGCTGAGTACTATAGAATGGTCATTTAAGTTATCTCAATCTTTAAAAGAAAAAGAATATGCATGGTCATGTATAACGGCAAACAATCAAACAGAACAGACGCTGGCGAGACAATCGAAGATAAAAGTAGTACAAGAGCGAATTGTTAAGGAGTTTTCCAGTATTGCCAAGGTATGTGCAGCATTACTTTCCCAAATTGGTTTTGATCTTCATTTTCGTTTGAAAGATCGGGATCTGCAAGCGTATCAAGATCGCTCTTTGTTACCTTACGATTTCACCGGGTTAATAGATAATCAGCCAAGAAAACGGCGTGACCTTAGCGCTACTGATGAGATCGGCAATACTAATGAACCAATCGATGAGAATGACATCATCAATGAGATTGCCGACGATGACGATAATACCGCCCCTCACTTAATGGTTCAGTCCGAACCCAACAGCCCTCTCTCCTCCGGTGCCAGCATGCACCGTGGCGTATGGTCTGCTATCGGTAGCCAACTTGCCGGTTTAGCCCAATATGCAGGACTGACGACAGCCGACCAGTCAGCAAGCCTCAACGAATTGCCCCGGAAGATGGATGAAGTCAACGACCCCGGGGCTGAACCAACTGAGCATGCGAGGTCGTCCAAACCGGTATCACCTCTGACCAACGACAGCCTGATGCTGGCAAATATTGTTGCCTCGGCGCTCAATGATCGCCCGATTCGGGCTGTGGGTCATGATCACGCTGGCCCTCAGGCCAGCCTGTCCCGGGACCCGCTGGCACAATCCCCCGGTATGAGATTGCTCGAAGGGGCCAGAGGAGTCGCCAGTCAGCTGCATACTGAACTCAATGATTATGTGCAATCGCTTGCTGACGATACGGTGGCTGACATTGCGCCTTACTGGCAACCCCAGGACCTTTTGAATATTGCCATTGTGCAAACCGCCGGAGTTAATCGAACCTCGCCCACCAGAGCCTTTTTGCAGGCAGTTATAGCCTCCCCGGCGCTGGGTGTCGAGCATGAAAGCCCTGATAATATTTTTCGCAGTGACGGAACGGTGCGCAAGGTTGTTGCCGGGGCCGATGGGCGGTCATCGGTTTTTTACGACAGTGTTACCGGTAAAACGACAACCGGTTCTCCATCGATTGAACTGGCCCGATGCATGCTGCGGGCCATGGCCCAACATCAGCTGGAAAATCGGGAGCTATCCAATCCCTTGCGCAAACAAGTGCTTGATCAAGTTCTGCAGTTACAAGACAGAAGGTCAGAAAACAGTACTTTAAGCACCTGGTTGGGTCTGGGCGGAAACGACGGTGACAAGGATTTCAGGCATGATTTTGACCGGCTGCTCACGGAACAATTCGGGAAATTACATCAACGCTTGTCTGTGAATGATGGCATCGGGCTTAATCCCATGGTGCAGTCCCTGAACATGGGGAATTACCATAATACCCGGGATCAGTTTATCAATCTTGCACTGGATCAGCAGATCAGCATGATAAGGTTACTGGCCAATGCCCCGGACACACTGGGGTTGGATCACTCCTCTGAATTTATTGCGCAGCTGCTACGGGATATCGGCGACATATCGGACAACGATGGGAATGAAGAAATACCGGACTGGTCAGCCTTCGCCATAAGCCAACGGACCTGGCAGTTATTTACCTGGCTTTATGACTGCAAGGTCAGCGCCTTTGATGAAGCCTTCTCCCGTCAACAGCTCTCATTGACCATAAGTGAACGTCAGCATGCAGAGAATGATGATGAGTCATGGCGATTGAATCAGGTGATCACTGATCTTTTACCAACAAAATCCAGTGCCAGCGACAGAGCGTCAATAGAGCCTGGCAGCGATAGCAATCTGCTGCCACCGGTGCAATGCCATCGGTTTGACGACAGTAAAGTTGACCAAATGCTGGATGCCTACTCTGCCATCAAAAATCAGGTTAACGTCAATTTCCCCCGGGTATTTGCTGACACAGTCAGCGACCCGTTGCTGAAACAGGAATTGACTGGCCAGATTGCAACTGCGTGCCTGGAAGCACTGAAAGGTAAGTTAACCGCTAACCCGGATGATTGGCAGGCTCTGGTTGACACAGTTATCAACGAGGAATTTGTCCAATTTACTGAACACCATGTGGTGTGACTGGTCAAGAAAGAGGTCATTATGCAATCAACAACAGCCAAAATGCCAGGCGGCGGCTGCACAAGCCAAGTGACAGATGGTTCTGCTGATGCTACCCAAAGTGATAGTAACGGACAAAAATCCTCCCCTCCCAAGCCGCAAAATTGCGGTACATGGACCGTTGAGCGCCGCTACCCACTGGATATGCAGTCAAGTTTTTGCTGTGGGGGTCCCCCTCGTTATCGGGAAGATGTCATCAAGGCGCTTGCAGAGTATCAATTACTGCCTGAAACGCCAACAAAATCGGTGAGTGGTGCAAAGGACTGAACAGAGGCGGACTCCAATGGCACTGATTAAGCTTGAATGCCTCGTAAACAGGGGGATTGATATAGGTTGATAGATTTGAATTTGAACCACAAATGCCCATGGCGCGTGAAAATATTTTGCGCCACCCTCAGGGAT
>NZ_JAHHPO010000708.1 GCF_024606365.1 Endozoicomonas sp. ONNA2 | reverse complement strand
GACGTTTATTATAGCAGCTGATTCATGACGTACGATCAGTGGTAATCAGGAAAGCTAATGGGCTTGCCATTGTCAGTAAAGATAAGGATTTTTTATCAATGCTGGAAGCATTCGGACACCCACCAAAACTGATTTTTTTGAAAATCGGTAATGTCAAGCTTGCGGTTGTTGAGCGTGTTTTAATAGACAACCAACAGACTATCCATAGTTTCCTGAACGATGAAGACAAAGGACTATTGGAGCTCTGAAAGAGTTGTCAAGATCCCCCCCTCATTCTCTGACTTGCAAAAAACACCTTAAAATGATTGGGAAATAGTCAAAGAAGTTTTGACAATCTGACGTAATAGACGTCGCAGGGTATGCATAATGAAAGACCTGACCCCGGTTTTTTGACCCCGGTTTTTTCGAAGAGGAATTTGCCAATATTGATAACAATGCTATCATTTTGGATAATCAGAATTGAGGAGATAAATATGGCAAACCTTATTGTGCGAAACATTGATGATAAAATAGTAGATGCACTCAAAGCCCAAGCTGGCAAGCATGGTCGAAGCGCTGAAGCCGAACATCGCCGGATTTTAGAGTCCGCATTGCTACGCCCCAGGAAAAAAAGCTTCACTGAGGCGCTACAAAACATCCCGGATGTTGGCACCGATGCAGATTTCGAACGCATTGATAATGACAGTGACCGTGATGTATTTAATTGATACTAACGTCATCAGTGAAATACGCAAAAAAAAGAAAGCAAATCCCGGAGTACAGGCATTCTTTCAGTCAGCAGACCAACAGGAACGACAACTTTATCTGAGTGTTATCACCATTGGCGAGTTGCGCAGGGGCGTTGAACGGATTCGTTACCGAAATGATATTTCACAGGCTAGTCAGTTAGAGTGTTGGCTGAATGACATTATCAGGGATTACAGAGAACGAATTCTCGATTTTGGCAACACCGAAGCCAATATATGGGGGGCACTCAGAGTACCTCACCATGAAAATTCAATAGATAAACAAATCGCT
>NZ_JAHHPO010000707.1 GCF_024606365.1 Endozoicomonas sp. ONNA2 | reverse complement strand
ATGCAGGTGGATATTGATGCCTTCAACAGTGCTTATCAGATCCAGAACCCCTATTTCAGCAGTTTCACCGCTTCCGTGTATGGCGCAGGCGGTGGGGCGGCCAATGGCTCTGCCGTTCTCTCTTATCAGAATCTGAAAAACCTGACCGCTGAGGTGGTGCTTGGCAAGAAAGGTGTGCTGAAAATATCGGACCTGACCTGGCTGGACAGTACCTACGATCACAACATTACCATCGACGCCAACACCGACTTCTATGTATACGACGAGTCCAAACTGGAAATTGGTGGCGCACTGCAGGGGGCCGGTGCCGAGTCAGACGTCGATGTTAACACCCGAAACAGGATCACCGTCGGTGAGGGTTACAATATTTACAACCCGGTGGGTGAAATCGGGATTGGCACCTACTCCAGGGGATCAGCGGTTGCCCAGGCAAACGTCAGTGTATGGGCGGCAGCCGGGGTGGCCGGTGGGGTCAGCAAGGTTAATCTGGACGTCCTTAACCAGGTGAATATTGGCAAGAACGCCGTGATCAACAGCTATGGCGATGTGGGTATCTACAGTGGCCGGGCCAGCAACTACTTCCAGGAAAACCAGCTGACCAGCAATGCGCTGGCCAATGTATACAACTGGACCGCCATACCGATTCCGGCAGGCAACAAAGCCAAGTCCAATATCTCGCTGACCAATAATGTCGAGTTTGCCGATGGTTTTGCCGTGGGCTCCGATAGCCACGTCTTTATCGAGGCGAATGAAGGCGCGTTAAGTGCCACCCATCGCGGTATTGAAAAAAATCCCTACCTGGAGCTGTTCAGCTCGGAAACCACCTTTGGCAGCAGTGATTCCACCACCAGCAATGTGCTGACCTTTAACGGCAGTGGTTCGGTTGTGGCAGGGCAGTATGCCTACCAGTGGGTTGAGGTAGATACCAATGGCAGTATCACATCTCAACTCTACCGTTACGGTACTGCCGCCCAAATGGACGACAAGTATTCCAGCCGGGCAGAGCTGGAAACCTATATTCAGGAGTTGCAAGACCGCATTGCCGAGCTGGAGGCCTGGACACCAGACTCCGGTGCCCAGGGTATTGATGTGGCCGATGGCGCCGATGATGACGCGGTGGGTGATCCCGGTGCTGAAGATCCTGCTGCATCCGGTGGCAGTGGCGATAATCTGGCTGTGGATAACAGCAACCCGTACCAGACGGAAATTGATCAGTTGAAGTCGGAAGTCGTATTACTGTCGGCCATCGTCGA
>NZ_JAHHPO010000706.1 GCF_024606365.1 Endozoicomonas sp. ONNA2 | reverse complement strand
GCCAGTCGAGATTCTTTAAACCGTCATCTATCCGCACTATCAGGATTTGCTGCTGGTCTGAGCCATTATGACCACCGATGATCAGTTCAGAGCCATTCTCAAAGCTGGACTGCTCGAAGGTGTGGATGAACGGTGGCGATTCCGCTTCACTCAGTAACAGCTTTTCCTCACTGGCCATCAAGAAAGGGTTGCTGAGGCTTAATATACAGGCAGCCCGGGCGAGCCATTGCCTGGTTAATGTGCCAATACACCTTGCTGGCGGCCACAGGGACTTTCGAAACATGTACTCAATGGCCTGTCCCATGGTGCGTTCAGTTGCCTCACAGTTGCTTGGGGGGGTAAGTACTTAGCCTTAATATCGACGGAAAGGTGACGGTTTAAAGAATCTCGACTGGCCCTGATCCACAGATCAGCGCCAGTGGTGAGATGGGGTCAGGCCAGGGTGCCAAGAAAGTTCTTCAAAGTGATAATAATGATCACCAGAACCATCAGGGAAAAATCCAGCCCGCCCAGGGGTGGGATCACTTTGCGTATACGGCTGGTGAGTGGCTCGGTAATCTGGAGCAGCAGCATCAGTCCCGGGTTATAGCTATTCGGGGCGACCCAGCTGGCAATTGCAATAATGATCAGGCTGAACATATAAATATTCAGAAACTCGATGCACAGTTTAACCAGGCTACTGATCAAGATACTGGGGAAAGGAATGGCCGCCAGAGAGTAGCCACCCATCAATAACAGCACGTAGAGCAGTATGATTTGAAGTATCAATGCCAGAACCAGAGAGGCCATGTCCACACCGCCATATCCGGGAATGATCTTGCGGATGGGGTTTAGCAAAGGCGATGTGGCCTTGACGATGGCCTGGGAAATCGGGTTATAGAAGTCGGCCCGAACCAACTGAAGCAGGAAGCGAATCAACACAGCCATGATATACAAACCACCCAGAGTTTGAACCAGAAAGCTGAGACTCGAAGAAAGTGCAGACATAGAGTGTATTGGTTACCCTTTGATCAATAGAAGTTAATAATCGAACGCATCATACAATAAAGGCCAGGAGGCTGTCCGAGAATAGCACCCGACTTGGCGTCCCCGTAG
>NZ_JAHHPO010000705.1 GCF_024606365.1 Endozoicomonas sp. ONNA2 | reverse complement strand
CGGTTACGGTTTCGGTTGCGTTGCAATCCGGTTCGTTCCGTTAAGGATGAACGTCGGGGAGAAGTCACCCGCAATGGCACCACTTACACCCGCTCGGTCCGGGTACCCCTGATCCGGGAAGAACAACAACAGCAGTGGCTGGAGAAAAAGCTGCGCCAGGCGGGGGCGCAACTGCTGGCAGTTAATGTGGTGCAAGAGGCGCCGCTCTATTTTCGCAAAAAAAGGGAAAAGCGCGGTGGTAAGATCCAGCCGGTACTTTTTGAAGGCGTTCTGCAAATTGAGGCACCTCAGCAATTTTCCAACGCATTGATAAGCGGTTTTGGACCGGCGAAATCTTTTGGTATGGGGCTATTGAGCCTGGCGGTTTGTTGATATGTCGTTTATTCCGCTGAAACGGATCCCTGTCAAGGATCGGGTGTCGATGGTTTTTGTGGGGCGAGGGCGCATTGATGTTAAAGATGGTGCCTTCGTCGTTGTGGATGAAGTAAAGGGCGACCGCAAGCATATACCGGTAGGTTCTGTGGTCTGTATCATGCTGGAGCCGGGTACCCGGATTTCCCACGCGGCCGTGAAACTGGCGGCGGCAACGGGCACCTTGCTGATTTGGGTGGGAGAGTCCGGTGTCCGCCTCTATTCCTCAGGGCAGCCCGGCGGTGCCCGTTCTGACAAGTTGCTCTATCAGGCGCGGTTGGCACTGGATGAGGAATTGCGGCTGAAAGTAGTACGCAAAATGTTTGAATTCCGTTTTGGTGAACCGGCACCTACCCGCCGATCTGTGGATCAGTTGAGGGGTATTGAGGGTGCGCGGGTTCGAAAAATGTATCAGCTGATGGCGAAGCAGTATGGGGTGGAATGGCACGGTCGCAACTACGACCCAAAGAATTGGGAGGCAGGCGACACAATCAACCAATGTTTAAGTGCGGCCACCGCTTGTCTTTATGGGGTAACCGAAGCGGCGGTTTTAGCCGCTGGCTATGCACCGGCTATTGGCTTTATCCATTCGGGCAAACCGCTGGCATTCGTTTACGACATCGCGGACCTGTTTAAATTTGACACAGTGGTGCCTGTGGCTTTTCAGATCGCGGGGAAAGGCACCGCCAGCCCTGACCGCGATATTCGTATTGCCTGCCGTGACAGCTTCAGGAAAACCCGGCTGCTGAAAAAGATCATTCCCACCATAGAGGAGATACTGGCAGCCGGTGAGATTGAGCCACCGAAGCCCCCGGAAGATGCCCAGCCACCGGCCATCCCTGAGCCGGTGGCCATGGGAGATGATGGCCACAGGAGCGCCTGACCATGAGCATGCTGGTGGTGGTAACGGAAAATGTGCCGCCGCGCCTGAGAGGGCGTCTGGCGGTCTGGTTGCTGGAAATCCGTGCGGGGGTTTATGTGGGTAATGTTTCCCAGCGAATTCGGGAGATGATCTGGGAACAGATTAACGCGTTGGCGGAGGAGGGCAATGTTGCCATGGCCTGGGCCATCAATAATGAATCAGGCTTTGATTTTCAGACTTATGGCAAAAACCGCCGTATGCCTATTGACGAAGATGGTTTGAGGCTGGTGCTTTTTCATCCCGAAAACACCTGATTCTGTACTCTTTAACATGAAGGACTGTAACCATAAAATCTGGTGGTTTTGCTGGTGGAATTTTTGACGT
>NZ_JAHHPO010000704.1 GCF_024606365.1 Endozoicomonas sp. ONNA2 | reverse complement strand
TATTAAATTGGTAAAATTCTTCCGGTGCAATCAAAACCTTACGGATTCAGGTACTGGTTCACCATTGGTTTCTTCAACAACTGTTTCAGAATTGGCTTGTGCACTATCGGATACCTGCGCATCTGGTGTGTAATTTGGGTAATTCATAACCTTGGGAAAATCCCCGGATTCAGGTGACTCGATTTTAGTGTCGGGATCATTCTGATCAGACAAAGAAAAATTCGTAAGGTCAGGATACAGGGAAGATTCGCCATTACCTTCGCTATCTTCATCAGTACTGGCAAGACATGACGAGGAATTCGCGTTCAAACCCATCGCTCGATAGTATGAATCGTTAGCATAATTTGATACCTCTTTAATTTCAGCATCAAGTGTATTCACACCCTCCTTAAATCTGGTGAGCTCACTAAAATTGATGCGAATAGCTCTTTCAGAGCCTGGTATGATAATTTCATACTTGGAGTCTGGATCATTCGAATCTTCCAAGCCTTTAAAAGCCTCCTCCAAATATTTGTCTTGTGGAGATTTATTTTTTTCTGCTGTCAACTCTTTTTTCAAATCATCAATTTGTTTTTCACAATCAGAAATTTGTTCGCCAGCTTTACTTAGTTCCTTTTGTAGAGTTGACTTTTCATTTTCAAGTTTTTTTATATCGCCTTTAAACGATTCGATTGTTTGACTATTTTTTGTACAAATTAATCTCAGTTTTTCATAATTTGATGTCAGTTCAGTAATAGTTTGTTGCTTGATTGTGATATCAGCTTTCAGTTCTTCGATCTTTTTATTATATTGCTCAGCCTGAGCACACAGTTTCGATTCAGCATTCTGCATTTCGTGTTTGTGTTTAGCCTCAGCTTGTTCGGCACGTTCAGTCATAGCAGTTGTATGTTGAGAACTTTCGTTGCAAAGAATTTCAAAGTTCCTACGTCCTTCATCAGCTGCCGCCTCTGCAGTTAAAGCTCTATCATTCAGCCTTTTAGTCTCAATTTTCAGCGTTTCAATCTCCTCTGTCAGCGCTGCAAATTCCTCTTTGGTAGGCATTTTTGTGTCAATGATTTCTTTCTTTTCAACACACCTGTCATAAAGGCTTTTGATACCATGAATGGTATCACCAACCAGCGAAGGCATAATTCCGAAAGGCACAAAGACTGTAGCAACTGCACGTCCGAGCCATTTACCGGCGATGCTTCCTGCGTCAAATTTACTGGAAACACTATCCGCCACTTTGTGGCACCAGCTTACAATGGTCC
>NZ_JAHHPO010000703.1 GCF_024606365.1 Endozoicomonas sp. ONNA2 | reverse complement strand
ATGATTGCGGTGGAGCATCTGAATATGTGGAAGTTATTTACAGACAATTCCCAAGGGTAAAAATCGGGGATCTGTACACCGCGCCTTTACGCTGGCTGATCCATCAGGCAGGCACTGAACGGGACTGGTGGAAACCGGAAGACGGTGAACAGGTATTGGTATTGTCGCCCTCTGGCGATCAGGTGCGAACCGGCAGAAATGCAGTAATAGCCTTTATTAAAGGACTGATAAGCAACATCAAACTAATCAACCACGATGATCAAAAGTCAAGCAGGTTTTACACTGATCAGTACAGCATATACAATTCCCTTGAAGAGTGGGGGGCAAGCATAAGTCTGAGAAATGGTTGCAAGACGCTCTGACATAAATATCCGGGGTTTTCGGGCAGTCACTTATTGATGATGGTGATGAAGAATCTTTAAAAGCGCAGCGTCTCGTTCAATATGATGAAATCCAGAGACACCATAGAAAACTATGTTGTCTCTGGCATCAAGTTATGTCGGGTGGCAGGTTTATGCTTTAAAACAATACCTGTTATTCATTGATATCAGGTATATAGATTGTGAATCCGGCAAAGATCTTGTTTGGGTTTTTTATCATAGCCGTGTTGTTCTTCCAGATGGCTTTCCAGTGTCGGCTTGAACCGTATAAATTTTTGGAGATAGACGATAACGTATCTCCATGTTTTATCAGGTATGGATCACCTTTTTTATTTTGAACAAATTTCCTGGCTGGTTCAGGATAAGTTAATATGGCTCCTTCTTTTATTATATTTTTAGAACCAATTTTTCCGGGGTTTGAATCTTTAATGACAATCCATTGTTCATAATCACCGTATATTTCGAATGCGATTTTCATCAGAGTGTCATTTTGATTGACAGTGTAATAGTTTTGACTATAAGAGAGATTGTTAATATCTGTGCCAGCTGTAGCGAAATTCGACAGTTGATAAGAGGTTGAAGCAGTATTTTGCTTCTTCGACTCATTTTCTGCTGGGTTGTTTGAGAATGAATCTGTATCTTTTGGCTTTGTGACGTCTGCCTGGTCCGGATTTTCAGAAAGGGGCAATAACTCTTTGTCTCTGTTAGCCGTGACTTCTCTTTGTTTTGAATCAGAGCAGGCAGTCAGACCAAATGCCAGACCGATTATCAATAAGTGTTTCATAGGCACACCTGAACAGAAAGTTTTTTGAATTGAATGCTTTTATTGTTGGTGAAAAAAATGAATAAATAAAGGTTGTTTGGTTTATTTGACTGGCTGTGTATGAAGTATTGTCGATTGGTTAAGGCAGGTAAGCTTTATTGACAGATAAGTAGCTAACCATATATTTCATATGGTTAGCTACCTGGATCTATTTGTGCGGCTTCCCCGTACAAATTCACTGTAGCTTTTTCTACTCTTCAGCTTAGCCCGGATATTTCATAAACTTGCTCCCGCTCTCGCTTGTCCTTTACCGATCTAAGGGAGTTTTGCTCAGTCGACCGTACTCCCCGGTACGGCGCTCCCTCGCAA
>NZ_JAHHPO010000702.1 GCF_024606365.1 Endozoicomonas sp. ONNA2 | reverse complement strand
CAGAAATGTCGGAATTATTTCGGGCCAATTCCTTAGATGCCAACCGGCGCTGACAGCGCCCTGAACTTTTTTATACCGGAGCCTTAACGGTTATGCTTTGCCTGACAGCTCCCCTAAAGTCGTTACCTGACAAACAGGCTTTACTGACATGACCCCTGACCAGAATTTTGTTGACATTGGTCGTCGTACCATCAAGATCGAAAAGGATGCTATTGAAGCATTGTTGCCACGTGTTGGTGAAGACTTCAGTAATGCCTGCCGGTTAATGCTGCAGTGCCGGGGCCGAATTGTCGTGGTGGGGATGGGCAAGTCAGGACATATTGCCCGTAAAATCAGTGCCACCCTGGCCAGTACCGGTACACCGGCGTTTTATGTCCATCCCGGTGAGGCCAGCCATGGCGACATGGGTATGATCACCGCAGACGATGTGGTGCTGGCGATCTCCAACTCCGGTGAAACCGCCGAAGTGATCACCTTGCTGCCGCTGTTCAAACGAATGGGTGCCGCAGTGATCAGCATGACCGGCAAAGCCGCTTCGACCCTGGCCCAGGCCGCTGAAGTCAATCTGAACACAGGGGTTGATAAAGAAGCCTGCCCGCTTGATCTGGCACCAACATCCAGCACCACCACACAGCTGGTGATGGGTGACGCACTGGCCATCGCCCTGCTGGAAGCCCGCGGCTTTACTGCAGAAGACTTCGCCTTTTCCCACCCCGGCGGTGCCCTGGGTCGCAGGCTGCTGTTGAAAGTGCAGGATATCATGCATGACGGCAATCGAATCCCAACGGTGAAAAAAGGCACACCCCTGAGTGAGGCCCTGCTGGAAATGACCCGCAAGGGTCTGGGCATGACATCCATTATTGATGACAACAACGTCGTCGTTGGTATCTTTACCGACGGTGATCTTCGTCGGGCGCTGGATCACGGGGTTGACCCCCGCAACACCACCATTGACGAGGTAATGACCATCAAGTGCACCACCATCACCCCTGACATTCTTGCCGCTGAAGCACTGAAAATTATGGATGATCGCAAGATTAATGCGCTCATCTGTGTTGACCATGACCGACATGCTGTCGGTGCCATCAATATGCATGACTTGCTAAAAGCGGGCGTGGTTTAAACATTTTTTGATCGGCTCAGGGCTGCCATCGGCTCAGGGCTGCTATCGGCTCAGGGCTGCTCGGCTCCAGGCTATCAGTTACGGACCCCGGATGACCTATCGCAATCACCTGATTATCTCTGCAACCCTTGTGCTGATGCTGGCCGTCGGTTATTGGGCCTACGACGGTACAACAGTAACCACCCGCGCCCGTTCTTCACCAATCATCCGCCAGGATGCTGACTACTTTCTGGTGGATGCCCTGATCAAGGAGTACGACATCTTTGGAGCGTTACAATACCAGTTGCAGTCCGACAGCATTACCCACTACCCCCATAATGACAACACGCTTCTGCAACGCCCCATCATGACTAACGTCAGTGACCATGGCCAGCTCACGGTGTCAACGTCAGAGAACGGAAAATTGCTGCCCGGTGGTAAAGATATTGAACTGTGGGATAATGTCGTGGTCATCCAGAGCAGCCCGTCAGTCACGCAACCGACCTATGAACAAAAACTCAGAATGGACACCGACTTCCTCACCCTGTCGCCAAACGAGGAAATTGCCGACACTGATCGCCCTGTCCTGATTACCAGCGAGACCGGAGAGACGAGAGCTATCGGGATGACCGCCTGGTACCAGCAGGGGAAGATTCAATTAAAGTCCAGAGTACGGGGGATCTATGAGACGGAGTAAGCTGCTTATTGGCAGAATCATTGATTTGACACAAATACTACAATCAAGCGCACCCCTGAACCGAAAATGGCTGACCGGACTGCTGTTTGTCCCATTGATGGCCATGGCATTACCTGCTGATCGCCAGCAGCCTATCAAAATCAATTCAGACACCGCGGACATTGATAATAAAAAAGGGGTATCTGTTTATCGTGGTGATGTGGTGATGACCCAGGGGACCACGCGCATCACCGGTGACATAATCACCATCTACACCAAAGATCGGGAGCTAACCCGGGTCATTGCCCGGGGCAACAAGGCCAGGGCTTATTATGAAGAGATGCAACCCGGTGAGCAGGGAATCGTCCAGGCCTGGGGCAACACCATTCGCTACGATGTGGACGGTGACCAGATTGAACTGATCAAAAACGCCCAACTCTCCCAAAAGGGCGACACCTTCCGGGGCGAAAAGATTGACTACAACCTGACACTGCAAACCGTCAATGCCAAAAGTACGCCCAATCAGGGAGACAGTGGCCGGGTACAAATGGTTATCCAGCCCCGCCAGGAAAAAAAGTGATGGCAATTCTCAAGGCAGAACATCTTGGCAAAAGCTACAAAGGCAGAGAGGTGGTGAAAGATGTCTCTGTGCAGGTTAACAGTGGCCAGATCGTTGGCCTTCTGGGCCCCAATGGCGCAGGCAAAACCACCTGTTTTTATATGATTGTCGGGCTGGTGAAAGCCGATGGCGGCAAAGTCACCATTGACCAGCAGGACCTGACCTTTCAGGCCATGCACCACCGGGCCCGTGCCGGTATCGGTTACCTCCCCCAGGAAGCCTCAATATTTCGTCGCCTTACCGTGCAGGACAATATTCTGGCTATTCTTGAAACCAGAAAAGACCTGAATAAAAAGCAACGGGTCGAGAAAATGGAGTCGCTGCTGGCAGAGTTCCATATCGGCCATCTTCGCGACAGTATCGGCATGGCGCTATCCGGTGGCGAGAGACGACGGGCAGAGATAGCCCGGGCCCTGGCCACCGACCCGACCTTTATTCTGCTGGATGAACCCTTTGCCGGCGTTGACCCGATCTCCGTTGGTGATATCAAGTCCATCATCCGCCATCTGCAAAACCGGGGCATCGGGGTACTGATCACCGACCATAACGTCCGGGAAACCCTGGATATCTGTGAGAAGGCCTATATCGTCAGCGAAGGGCATATCATCGCAGAAGGCGACAGCCATACGGTACTTTCCAACCAGACGGTGCGTGACGTTTATCTTGGGCATCAGTTCAGTTTGTGACTTTTCGGTTTCCTCAGTGAGGTGTCGTTTTGTGGCCAGGAGGCTGTCCGAGAATAGCGCCCGTAGCGAGGAT
>NZ_JAHHPO010000701.1 GCF_024606365.1 Endozoicomonas sp. ONNA2 | reverse complement strand
GCACGACCGGCTTCCGAAGGTTTCAACGTCTTCTGAAGTTACGGATTCAGGTCAACAGCTAATGATAAACAAGACTGCTCACCCGACACAGGAAAGCTTATTGGATGAACAGGTTATGTATTTTGACAGGTTAAAGGGCAAATCGTTCTGTTGATGAAGAAAATTCCCAAATGCCCATGGCGCGTGAAAATATTTTGCGCCACCCTCAGGGATGAGCTATAAATTGAGCAGCCGTCTTATTTCAGGGGGGAGTGGGACAGGCTTTATTTCCTGGTTTATCCTGATCACTCGACAAACGTCGGAATTTATTTCAATTGCTGAAATGATAAAATTTGTATCTTGCTCAAGTTCGTCAGCAATAAAATTAAAGGCATCAGCATCCTTTTTAATTAATGCCAACATATACTCACGATCCTTCAATACCGATTTATTGACACTTCTCAATATTCTAATATTGACAGCCATTAAGTTTTCAATAATTCTTTTATCATTTCTGACTTTTTCACCGGCATAAAGCATAGCTGCTGAACGAATTTTGATAGCACCCCTGATAAACTCTTCATTATCTCGAAGTTCCTGACTGGCGTATTTCAAAGATAGGTAATCTGCATTGATTGCGGTCATGACGACATCTTCATCGCGCTTCAGTTTTTCACTCACATAACTCAGGTGACATGGATATAATTCAACGGCTGATAATACAAGGTCTTTATCATTTCGAACCCGTTGGCTGGCATATTTCAGTGTATTCTTGAGCAAGAGATTCCTGACCTTTTCTTTATGATCCCCAAGCGACTGAACCGGTGAGAAATGAAACTTCAGACTGTAATCATGGGGTCGCTCGATAATAAAGTAATGATCTTCCCACTGGGGATAAAAAAATTCAACAAATTGCATAGCCTTGGCGGGATATAACAATAACAAATGATGCAGCAGCTCCCTGCGGATGTCCCGGGCGACCTCATCACTCATTAACACTTCCCAAAGATTGTCATCCGATTTAACGAGCCGTAGAGCATGATCAATAAACTGTTGTTGATGATTGCCTAAAAACTGGTAGCAACTGGCATTAATCCCCTTTCGTACGCTATCAACCATTAAGAAAAGACAATGCTGAAAGGCAAATCTATTGGCTTCTGCATCCCTATCAAGGCGTTGTGCAAGCGAGTTGAAGTTCCACTGATTTTCTTTAAAAATGCGTTTCGAACTTAAAAATATATCCAGACCATTTAATGGATATAACGCCGCTACCAGTTTTACAAAAGCATGCTGCATAATTGGACGTGACCCCATCCGGGGGCATTCGACGATCATTTCACCTGCAACGGCGTTGAAACTTATCTTCATGTTATCAGCTTCTTCAACCAGTTCGATCGCTTTGAGTAACTGCACTAAAAACCACATACGTTGCAACTTGCAGGGATTATCGCTGCCATCGGTGCTAAAAAATGTGTCAGAAAGTTTCAACCGCAAGGTACGCTCCTTCCCACCGTCTGCGTGTTCAAGTAGCTCGATAAGGCCCACATGATGTCCTAAATTCAGGCTAACAATCATGGCATCATCCATACTGATGACAATGGCTGATTTATCTAATTCCCGGAGGGCTGCCTTGCAGGATGCATTCAGTAGCGGTGCGGTTTCGTCCGGAGTCGTGCAATCAACATAGGTTATACGCCCTTCTTCAGAAGAAAGCCTGGCCTGACCCGAATCCAGAGTGACCGGAGCCAATGCCTTTACGAAGCGCTTATGCAGGGCAAAAATCAGTTCATGAACACTTTGGACCTTCTCAGCCGCATAAGGTCGGAGTGTTTGAAGAGAAGATTTTAACTGGCCACAGTCAGCCGTCCACTGACGAAAGGTTCCCGGGAATAGTCGACCTTCTTCAGCGGCTTGCATTGGCAGAATGATACTCTTCAGCCCTGATCGGATGGTCTGTTGCAACGTCTCGAACCGGTTGCCCAGTTGCTGTGCATCCTGCAATAACCGGACCGCTGATGAACCTCCCTCACCCGCCAGCCGCAAAAAGGCCCGGTAACCCTCCAACAGGGCTTCAGCCCCATAAACCAGCCGATTTATGCTGCCTGCAGTCTCTGCCAGTATCCTGGATCGTTGTGGCGACATGCTCAGTTTTACCGGGTTTGCCAGACAATCCAGTCCGCCGCCGGAGGCAAAAAATCCCAACAGGCGGGCATTTTGATCTGTGAGCCATTTGAAACCGCTGGCAACCTGAAGGAATGCGCCTTCAGGAAAGGACAAATCATCCCGTGAGGGGGTAGCTTTTGCTTGTGGTACATCAGTAATTGCAGAGGCCAGGTTTCTGTGACTGGCGAGTTTTCCGCTAATGTCACCGGTTACAATGAAGGCTCCGGGCTCATCGCAAAAGCGAGCGCAGGCCAGTGTCGCCTGTTGACCAGCCTGAGCGGCCACTGTCTTATATTGTTCACCGGCTAGCATTAAGGTTATTCCTGCCTGTCTCATGATGATCGCTACATGATCATTGGAGCCTCCCCTGGCAATGACAAAACCACCAACCCGCTTCAGGAACTCAGGGTCAAGCATCCAATTTTCAGCATGCGGTGCCACGACAATGGCTCCATCTGGCATGGAGTCTGCGTTTCGTTCCTCGGCCAGCCAGATTGTTCCGGTACAGTAGCCTTCGCTGACGCTCTCGCCAGAGGCAATGGCCCCTGTGGGTATGGGCATGGCGAAATCCATGTCGCCAGAGAGTCGGGTGACAGGACGCACCTGCACCGGATACGGGTGACCCTCATGATCAATGGCAAACTCCACATCCACTGGGCAGAGCAACAGGTTTTCCAGCGCTGTCACCATCGGCATGAGGTTTGAAATCATGTCATCAATGAGTTGTTTCATGTCGTTTGCCCGGGCATCGACATCATCAATTCTTGTTTCCGAATAACCGTTTTTGTTTTTGACCAGGATGAAGTGACTTGAGATCGTGCCGGGAAAGTATTGATAACTCTCAGCTCCATCCTTGCGGGAAATATCAATGCGGTGGGGCGTGTTACCGGACTGCCCTGCCACAACAGCTCTGGGTTGACCGCGTGTGAACTCAAACCTGACGGTATTATCCTGAAAGGATTGAAAGCTCGTGGCGACCCCGCCGCACAGGCAGTCAATGCAGTGTTGGATAATCAGTGCCATGGATGGTGGTATGCCATCAAGGCAGAGTTCAGGCCGGTAACCTGAGGCCATGACCTTAAGACAGGTTCGCACAATATCCTCTTCTCCCTGAACTAACGAGAGGTATTTGCCCGCCTGGGCATCGCCGTAGTTATCTTCATTGATGCCGGAACTGCGGA
>NZ_JAHHPO010000700.1 GCF_024606365.1 Endozoicomonas sp. ONNA2 | reverse complement strand
ACGACCGGCTTCCGAAGGTTTCAACGTCTTCTGAAGTTACGGATTCAGGTTATATACTTCTGTTGATTTTTATGCAGTTTGATAGCTGCTATTACAAGGTCTTTATCACCTCGAATCCGTTGGCTGACATATTTCAGCCCATCCTTCACCACGGCTTTGCTGACCTCTTTTTTAATAGCCGAAAGGGACTGACTCGGTGGAACAAGAAACGTCAGCTGGTAATCGCGTGTTGGTTTGAGAATATAGTATGCGTCTCTGAAGCGGTCATAAAAATCTTCAAACGGTGGAATAGGGTCGTCATTGGTTTCTAACAATGATAAATGATGGATCAGCTCCGTGCGAATGTCTTCACTCATCTCATCACTCCTTAATATCTCCCACAGACTGTCCTTCGGTATTTTCTTGTCAATGACTAATTTCCTGAGCGCCCCTAATCGGTTGGCATAATGAACAAACTGTTGAAGGTGGTTGCTTAATAACTCGCAGAAAGCGGGTCTAAAAGTAAGGCGGTCAATCTGCAGATAAGATATTGAGAAAAGACAGTGTTGAAAATTGAATTCATCAGTTTCTATCGTAACATCAGGATTAAGGCGTTGCGCAAGCAAGTTAAAATCCCAACGAGATTGTTCCAAAATAACTGCTTTATGAAAGACTATATCGAGACCATACATAGCATCCAACACAATCATCAGTTTTTTAAAAGCAGCCTGCATGTCTTCACGTGTTGTCATTCCTGAATATTCGACAATTAATTTACGCGCCACAGGATTGCAAGCCAGTTTCATGGCAGCAGCATTTTCATCCAGTTTGATCGCTTTCAGCAGCTGTGCCAGAAACCACACACGCTGAAACTTGCCATTGTAATATGCTGCATCAAACTGGTCAGAAAATGTCAGCCGCAAGGTTCGTCCCTTGCCACCCTCTGCGTGTTCAAGTAATTCGACAAGGCCCAAATGCCCCCCTAAATTCAGATTAACGATCAATGCATCATCCATACTAATGACAGTCGTTTCATCCGCTAACTGTCTGATGGATTCCTTGACGGACGTGCTCAAAAATGGTGTCCTTTCACCCGACTTGCCCGGAGTTGTGCAATCAACATAGGTGATGTTATTTTTGAAGAATGACCTTTTCCTGACAATCTCCTTAGATTTCCTGCCCTGATCCGACGCCAAAGTGACCGGTGCCAGGGCTTCTACGAAGCGCTGATGCAGCGCAAAAATCAGCTCATGGACACTTCGGACCCGTTCAGCCTTAACAGGGTCCAGTGCCTGAAGACAGGATTTCAGCTGATGGCAGTCTGACACCCACTGACGAAAAGTTCCCCGATATGCCTGCCCTTTTTCAGCGGCTTGCATTGGCAGAATGATTCTATTTAACCCTGCCTGGATGGTCTGTTTCAGTGCTTCAAACCGGTTAATCAGTTGCGGTAACTCTTTCCTTTGTGGCGATAGATCACCGTTACCCGCCAGACTCAGGAAGGCCCCATACCCATCCAGCAGTGCTTCAGCCCCACCAACCAGTCGATTTACGCTGTCCTGAGTCTTTGTCAGTAGCTCTGACCGTTGTGGCGACATACTCAGTTTTACCGGGTTTGCCAGGCAGTCCAGTCCGCCGCCGGGAGCAAAAAAAGCCAGCAGGCGGGCATTTTGATCCGAAAGCCATTGAAAAGCACTGGCAACATGAAGGAATGTGCCTTCAGGTGGGGTCAAATCATCCCGGACGGCCCCTGCTAACAGTACATCAGAAAATGCAGTGGACAGGCTTTTGTGACTGGCCAGTTTTCCGGTAAGGTCGCCAGCAACGATAAAGGCTCCGGGCTCATCGTTAAAACGGGCACATGCCAGCGTCACCTGTTGACCAGCCTGAGCGGCCAATGCCGCAAACTGTTCACCGACCCGCATCAACGTTATGTTTTCCTGTTTCAGGAGGATCGCTACATGATCGTTGAATCCTGCTTTGGCCAGGACAAACCCCCCTGCCCGTTTCAGGAATTTTGGCTCAAGCATCCAATCTTCAGTGTGGTCAGCCAGGACAATGGCTCCGCGGGGCATGGAGTCTGCCTGTTGTCGATTGGCCAGCCAGAGTGGTCCGGTGCAGAAGCCTTCGCTAATACCCACACCAATGGCCAGTGTCTCTTTGGATTCAGGCAGGGGCATGGCAAATACCATATCGCCAGAGAGCCGGGTAACAGGGCGAGCCTGCAACAGGCGCAGGCGACCCTTGCGATTGATGGCAAACTCCACCTCCACGGGGCAGAGCAACCGGTTTTCCAGCTTTGTCACTATCTTTGTGATTTTAGCGACCATTCTATCAGTGAGTCGCCGCACGCCGTCGTTTGATTGGGCATCGGCAACAGCAATTCTTGTTTCCGAATAGCCGTTATGCTTTTTTTCCAGGATAAAGTGGCTTGAGATCGTCCCGGGGAAGTATTGAGAGCGGCCAGCTTCTTTTTTGCGATCCTCACGAAAAATATCGATGCGGTGAGGTGTGTTACCGGACTGCCCTGCCACTGCGCCTCTGGGTTGACCCCGTGTGAACTCAAGCCTGATGGTATTATCCCGAAAGGATTGAAAGCTCATGCCGACCCCGCCAGATTGGCAGTCAATGCACTTCTGGATAATCAGCGCCATGGGTTGCGGCAAGCCTGCGGGGCAGAGTTCAGGCCGGTAACCTGAGGCCATAACCTCAAGACAGGTACGCAAAACATCGTCTTCTCCCTGAACTAGCGAGAGATATTTGCCCGCCTGGGCATCGCCGTAGTTATCTTCATTGATGCCGGAACTGCGGA
>NZ_JAHHPO010000699.1 GCF_024606365.1 Endozoicomonas sp. ONNA2 | reverse complement strand
ATTAAATTGGTAAAATTCTTCCGGTGCAATCAAAACCTTACGGATTCAGGTATAAGTAAAGAACTGGAGGATGATAAAGATGTCGCCATCGCCCTGGTCACTAATTATGAAGATCATCTGAAACATCTTGGCCCGAAATTTCGGAATGATTTTGATGTTGTCAGTGCCGCTATCGCAAAGTATCCAAGTTCCCTGTGGTTTGCCAATGAACGATTCCGTAGCGATAAAAACATTATTAAAAAACTGGTTGCTATAAATGTTGATTGCTTGAATCGTGTCAGCGAAACCTTGTTCAGTGATCGGGAGTATATGCTCGAGTTAATTGCAGTACATCCCTATGCTTTAGTCTTTGCGGCTGACGCGCTTCTGGATGAAGCATTTATCCATTTGGCAAAGCAAAGAAACCCCAAAGTTATTAGATACATCGGGGGGCGTTTGGAGAATGTCAGATTGACTCTGAGAACCATGGTCAGTGAAAACCGTTGTGTTATTTTCTAATGCGTATTTATTTATCGAAATCTCGAACTTTTTCGGCAAAATATGGACTAAAAATATAATCAATTGAAATTATAATGGATTATATCAATGAATCTAACACCGATCTTCTCACCATTATTGCAGAACACCTTGGTACCTTTGCCCCGGGAGCTGAGTTCGAATAACGTACCTGCCCAAAAACCGCCGACATACTTTGCCGACGATTCCCTGCAGCCCGTCAAAATCATTAAAATAATGCCAGCAACTGAAGTCATACCCACTAATAATGGGCAGTCAAGGTATTCAGGTAATGTGGGTTCCGGTGGCGTTACCGATCCAACGTCACTGGCCAATCGCAGGTGCCGTTCACCTGTTGCTGACTGCCACCCCACCGACCGGCAGCAAATTGGGGGCAAGGGGATGTTTTTGTGGCGCATGAAGAAAGCCGGCCTGCGTGTTCCACCGTTCGAATGTGTTACTGCACAAGTTATCAATGCCCTTGAACAACACCCTCTGGATATCCACCGCCTTGACCGCTACCTCCCCGGGATTGACCGTAAACTGAAGGCAGAGCCCAGCCTGACGGACATCAGGCAATGCCTCAACGCCTTGCCACCTTCAGAGCAAACCAAAAGGAATAACTGGCTGGCGGGTCTGGCGGAATTTATTGCCAGTGATGACTATTACGAACAGGTTAAAGATTCTGCACCCGCCCAACTCATCAGGGGGCTGCGCCATGAGCTGGGCAGGCCATCACAACCGGTTATTGTCCGCAGTTCCGGCATCAATGAAGATAACTACGGCGATGCCCAGGCGGGCAAATA
>NZ_JAHHPO010000698.1 GCF_024606365.1 Endozoicomonas sp. ONNA2 | reverse complement strand
GCACCTTATTATTAAAAGGCTTATTAACATGCATTTGCTGCAGCCTGAAGTGATGATTGGTGATGGAGTTTTTATCCAGGCAGTTGTTGATATAATCGGCCAGAGCTTTATCGGAAGGATCAAGCGCTGCAAGTAAGGCCTTTTTTTCAATGCCACCCATTTTTTTACCCTTGTGCAACAGGCTCATAATGGTAACTGATCTTAATTGCAGAGGTGATGGTTGAGGATCAGCCCAAACAAAATGGATTACCCCGCTTTCAAAATGTAATGCCTTAATCTCGTCAATATAACAGAGCGCCTCTGCGTACAGGCTTGCCCTGACCAGGCCTGACAAAATTTTCAGGGCTTTAATATCCACACTTGACGGTTTCATGCGCAGTTTGCAGGAAAAGGCCAAGGCCTTTAAAGCCTCCAGCGGCCCCCCCATGTCCTGGGCCACTGGCGTCAATCCAAAGGGCAGGAGAGAAAGGTGGGGTTGGCCTTTTTGTAACAGGGTGGTGGTCAGATTAGCGCCTTCACATAGCACCGGGAACCGGGAGCTTTGCACCAGTTGATTGAAACTTTGTCTTGGCAAGCTGGGCATAAGACACAGCAACAACTGGCCTTTGCCTGCCCCCAGCACAGCGGCCCGGTCCTGTTGGTCCCGAAAGTCAATCAGGGTGAAGCCCGTCATTTTCGCGATGGCCTGTAACGCACTCTTGCCATTTTCATAGATATATTCATCCATATCCAAAAAAGCGCTGACCGTGGTGGTCACCACCACCGGGAGGGCATTCGCTATCTGCCCCTGATTGAAGTGAATAGCCCTGAGCCAATTGGTTAATATGGTATGTTTGTGTTGACGCAAATCGCTATGGTGCAAACCATAAACGACAGAGGTTTGTATTTTTCCGTTAGCGGATAAATCACACAGTTGATTAATGGCAGAGATTAATGTTGCCGTATGGCTGTTGATGGCGGATATTTCAGTTTCCTGCGGTAGCAAATAGTTATTGGGGATAATTGAGTTTACTGGTAGATGCAAGAGGGTGATATTACTATCAGCGATGGCATTGTCGTTAATTTTATTGGTTGCCAGGGATGTGCTGGTATCGAGATACATCGATTCACATTCAGAGTAAAAACGATAGGGTTTCAAGGTGATATAGGACTCCTGGACATGCCTCAATTCCCGGTACATTTCTTCGGGTTCGAGAAATGAGAGGGTCAGGGCTGCATTAATTTTATTCTCCCTGCGCAGGCTACAGACAGAAATAATGACCTTGGTATCGTTTATATATATTTCCTGAGTTTTCCGTTTAATATTTATTCCCGGTATCAAGTAAGCCAGCTTGGATAATGCTATACGCTGTTGTTGTTTGTATCTTGACCGCTGTTCAATATTAAAACTTTGCCGTGTAATAAAGCTGCTTCCATCCGGAGGTGACAGTTGCGCATGGACCGTTTTTACGCCCAGGGCAACAAGGCTCTTGATCAGTCCGATGGATGCCGTAGCATCACCCATCGTCCAGAATTGACCTTTTGCATCGGTGTCTTCATCCACTGCGCAAGGTACATAAACCCCTATTTCCTGCAACCCGCTGACCAGGGCCTTTACCTGTGGCAGAAAGTCGATGAACGGTGTGCTCCCGGAAAAATGACTTTCTGGCAGATCAGGTAATGAATGCAGGAGCGTCGGTGAGGTTACCGGGGTATTTTTGGCAATCTTCACTTTTTCTTGCTGCAAGGTCTGTTGGAAGAGTTTTTTATCGAAATTCTTCACCGGGCAAAAAGGTAGCCTTGCTTTCTTTCGGGCGTCTCTGATCAGTTTTGCACAGGTATCATTTTCATTCGTCAGAAAATCATCGGTATATCCTATTTTCGTCAGACGGTTTATGAAGAACGGTTGCTCAAGAAGATTTTGTAAAATGTCATCATAGCCACGTTTTACAGCTAACTGAATTAGAGAATCAAAGGTGTCTGAATCAGGATCGTCACTAGTGACAGAATCTGGATACGTTTGTAGAAGCCACTTTACACAATCCAATTGGCCGCACTCTACAGCGTAGTGAAGAGCGCGATAATAGGGCTGCTGTAAAAAATCCATGATTCTACTGTTGAGGATAACTGCCATGCACTCTGTATGCCCATTTTTTATCGCTAATCGAATCGGGGAAGTAGGACCGAGAAATACATACTCACTGATTTCATAATCAAGCATGACCATTAAACCGGTTTTATTTCCGTATCGAGCTGCCAGGTGCACCGGTGTTGCTCCTGATTTATCTTTTGCAAACAACTCTTTCTCCGGTAATGACAAGTTAGGCAAGTTATCCAGGAACAATTTCAAACAATTGTTTTGGTTTCTTCTGGCGGCAATATGCAAAGGTCGTTCACCGTTTTTATTCGTTGCCAGCAACAAATACCGAGCCTTATTGATGAATAGTTGGCACAAATCATCCTGGCCGTGCAACACCGCCAAGTGCAGAACGGAATTGCCATCTGCATCTTCAGAGGTTAAATAAAGGGCGTTATTGGCAATGCATTCTTTTACTTTTTCGGTATTCCCCTGTTTTATCAGATTTATCAGAACTTGCATGGATGAATTATCAGGGTGGTTGTGCTGACCCAATGAAGTCTTGCTCGAGCGACCTTGCAGCGCCAGCATCTCCTTGAACACTTGTGGCAGCTGCAGGCGATGATCCGATTCCACGGAGGCTTTTCTATGAGGGGCTATGGAGTATGGTTGACCAAGAATGGCACGACCCTGGTTCGATTTTACTATTCTGTTGGCGTGTAATTTTTTAGACGGCGCGTCGCTTTGGGTTTGCGGAAATGCCATACGACGATTAAAGGGTATCTGGCCGGTTATGGTTTTTCCCTTTTCAGGTATAGCGCCAATGGTTTTATCATTTCCTTCAAGGTAGGGCGGTTTCGGTGTTATCCCCCCTGTTGGTTGCATTGTTACTTGCCTCCTGAAAAGCTCATGGTTATTTCCGGTTACCCTTGACCACCGAATGGTGGAGCACTCTGCGCATCCAGAATCAGGACGCTTCGTCAACCTTCCATGTCTGGCGCATCGCTGTGCTCAAGGGTTTCAATCATTCTCGCGACATTCCAAATTTACAAACATGCCAAGAGGCTGTCCGGCTTATCCAGACGGGCAAAACAGGCATCAGCGGTGTTTTAAACTTCTATTGTTGTATATGTCTGATCGGAACTTTATGCCCCTCACTTTGCTGCATGCTCAGACAGGATATTGGTAATATTTATGTAAGGAGTCGTCTAAAAATAACTTTCCCATTTTAAACTCAGTGTTCCTGATGAT
>NZ_JAHHPO010000697.1 GCF_024606365.1 Endozoicomonas sp. ONNA2 | reverse complement strand
GAGTTTTGCTCAGTCGACCGTACTCCCCGGTACGGCGCTCCCTCGCAAAATCCCTCAGAGCAACAAAGTCCTGCGCGAGATTCGGGGCAGTTTATGAAATATCCTGGAAAATAGTATTGAAAATCCTGGAATTCAATTTTTAGAGATTCGGATGATACATAACGAGGCATGTCTATGAAGGTTGCACTAGTCGGAGCCGGGCTTTCCGGGATCAAAGCCGCAAGTTTGTTGGCTGATCTCGGCCATGAAGTGACTATTTTTGAAAAAAGTCGTGGCTTGGGTGGGCGGCTAGCCAATCGACGGGAAGCATGGGGTGAGCTTGACATCGGTGCCCAGTACTTTACTGCCCGGGACCCGGGGTTTCAGCAACAGGTAAAACTTTGGCTGAAAGCTTGTGCAGTGAAGATCTGGGAATTTTTGCCCTATCGTGTTGAACAGGGAGCATTAATACCTTCACCGGATGAAACGGTACGCTACATCGGTTCCCCGCTAATGAATCAGCTGGTTTATTGTTTGGTTAGCAACTTTGCCGTTAACTTTCAATGCAAAATCTCAAAGGTGGCAAAGAGCGGAGACGGATGGCGACTATTTTCTGCTGATGGTGAACTTTTTTCCGGCTTCGACTGGTTACTTGTCAGCAGTCCCGCCGAGCAAAGCCGCACTCTGCTTGACAGCTGTTCTGACGTGATGGCCCCGGTGCCAGAGGTGGTCCATCAACCCTGCTGGGCAGTAGGCCTTGCTACTCGAGGGAAAATTCCTGGGGATGTGCAGGGCATCTTTGGTGATGAAACGGTGCGCTGGGCTTCCCGATTATCCAGCCGACCCGGTTTTATTAAAGCGCCGGAGGTTGACGATGTCTGGATGTTGCATTTCTCCCCTGAGTGGTCCGAACAACAGGGTAAAGAAACGACAATGGACATTGGTCAGGCCGGTTTGAACTGGCTACAGACGTTAATGGCTGCCAAGCTTGAGAAAAGTGCGGAATATCAACATTACTGGCGTTATGCCAATATGAAGCCACTAACTTTTGATAAACCTTATCTTGTGGATGAACAGCAGCGGCTAGCGGTCATTGGTGCCTGGTGTGCCGGTGGCAGGGTTGAGGGGGCCTGGTTATCTGCCCAGAGGTGTATACAGGACCTGACGGATTAACAGGCCTTTCATTATGGTTGGCAATCCCCCCGGGGGTAAAAAATGGCAGCGCCTTATCACAAGGCGCTTTCAATCAGGTTGGTGGAATTATTAGCTCCCGCTCCAACCGGGGCATCTTGTTTAACATCCTTCCACGAGGTTCTGGTAAAACAATACTGTGGTTATTTTTTCCGGCTCTTCGTTGGTTCATATGGATTTGAGGAAGAGCCAAAAACTGGTTCAGATGCTTCTCGCCAGGAGGCTATCCGAGAATAGCGCCCGACTGGGCGTCCTCGTAGCGAGGATTGCGAGAAATTGAGGCTAAAAACTTCTGATTCTGAGGAGAATACCCTGAAGGGCACAAGTAGCGGGGCTATTTGACGA
>NZ_JAHHPO010000696.1 GCF_024606365.1 Endozoicomonas sp. ONNA2 | reverse complement strand
TAGACCAATTTGCTGCCACCGCAGTAGGGCAGTCTATTCTCGGACAGCCTCCTGGATACCACCGGCGGTGGCAACTGTGTTGGACTATTCACCGTGTTCAGTACGGTTTGGGTGGCTGAAGGCGGGTATTCTAGGAGGGTGTGGCATTTAGCGCAATGCTGTTGCTGAATTGTTGCTAATTTCTTGATTAATCGCCCCAGTGGTCCGAACGTTGGCAAAAGAAGTATTTTTTTGTCGGATTTATGGCAGAATGATATTTATTTGATTTGTATGTACAGGATTTTATTGATGCCTGTGGCCAAGCGATGCAACGCTCTTATCACACATCTGATCAATGCACTTGTTAATGCACTTGCCTTTTTGCCCGCTATTGCAGCTCCTTCAGCAGTCAGGATGGCCTGTTTGGTTATGGGTCTTCTGGTACTGATGCCTACCCATGGGGCCACGGTCAAAGGCTTATACAGTCAGGATGTGCCGGTGTCCGGACAAGGTTCCCGGGATCGTAATGACGCCATGACCCGGGCTCTGGCTGATGTGTTGGTGAAAGTGGCCGGGCAGCGTGAGGTACTGACTAATCGTGTGGTAAAAAGCGCCCTGGCCAAGCCGGAAACCTACATTCGCAAGTTTGGCTTTCACAGCTCTGCTGGCAATCAGGATTTTTCTCCCAACCGTCAGCAATATTTGCAGGCGACGTTTGACGAGCAGGCGATAAACCGCCTGCTGCGCAGTGCCGGTGTTGCCATCTGGGGGGAGAGCAGGCCGTCGACACTGGTATGGCTGGCGGTGGAGAGCGGTGGGCAGCGCTCAATAGTCAATGCCTCAGGTGTCCTTCCAGCCGTGTTTGCTGACAGCTTTCAGGGGCGTGGCTTACCGGTCCTATTTCCCTTGCTGGACTTTGAAGATGCTGCGGCAATTTCCACCGCTGAGGTATGGGGCGGTTTTACCCACAAATTGCAGGAGGCTTCCCGGCGTTATGGTTCTGAATCGATTCTGACCGGGCGTTTATCCCGTGCTCTGTCACCTGGCGCTCTGGCGCCAAATGAGCTTTACCAGGGTCGGCTGACTTTGATATTCCGGGGGGTAAGTCAGTCTGTGGCGGTTGATGGCCTGGATGCTGTTGAGTTGACACAGCTGGCGGCTGATCTGGTGGGGACAACCCTGGCCCGGCATTATGCCATTGATGCTTCCGATGCCAGTGGCAAGACGCTGCTGGTGGTTGAGAATATAGCCAGTCTGGAAGATTATGCTGCCCTTTATAAATTTCTGGAGCGAATGACGGCTATTCGTGAGGTGTCTGTTCATCGGGTGGCAGGTTCAACGGTTGAGTTGGAACTGGTTATTGACGGGTCTGAAAGCCAGTTGGCTGATGCCCTGGCCCTGGGGCGAAATCTCAGGCCGGTGGCAGCGGATGTATCGTCAGGCTCGCCAGCGACTATGCGCTACAGTTGGTCCTACTGACAGGCGGTTAAAATGAGACCCTTATCATGCCCGGCAGCCTGAGAGACTGATATCTTTTTTTGTTGCCAATTTTTTTTATCAACTCTCGCGGAATACTCCAAACTGTCCATATATGGTAAAAGCGGTTGCAAGACAGGGTTAACTCGATTTATTCATAGGTTTATTGATATCAGTCAATGCCTGTTGATAATTGAACGGTTTTATTGTGTTACTGTCTTTTGTAACGTTGCAGTTTCGATTGTCAGTATCACACTACTTTTACGAATTTGATGTCCATTATGAGTTTGCCTGTGCAGCTACCGCTCAGCGTCCAGTTAAGAGACGACGCCACGTTCGCCAACTTCTACAGTGGGCGCAACGAAACGCTGGTCAATCTTCTGGATATGGATAAATTGGTTCCCGGCATCGAATCCGAACAGTTTATTTTCCTCTATGGCCCCAAAGGGGTTGGCTGCAGCCATCTGCTCCAGGCTGCCTGTCATCAGGTGGACCGTCGCAGCGGGCGAAGCATTTATCTGCCAATGAAAGAGCTGGTTCACTATTCTCCGAAGCTTCTGGAAGGTATCGAGCGGCTGCAGCTGGTTTGCCTTGACGATATTGGTGAAATTGCCGGTATCGGTGAGTGGGAAGAAGCATTGTTTGATCTGTTTAACCGGCTCAGGGATTCCAGAACCCGTTTTCTGGTGGCGGCAGATAATCCGCCCAGGACTCTGGGTATTCAACTTCAGGACCTGGTTTCCCGCCTTGGCTGGGGCCTGGTATTTCAGGTCCATCCCCTGGATGACCGGGACAGGGTCTTTGCACTCAAACTCCGGGCTCATTACCGTGGCTTTGACCTGAGTGATGAAGTAGCCCGCTTTATTATTCATCGTGGCTCCAGGGATATGGGCACGCTGTTTTCCTTGTTGCATAAACTGGACAGTGCTTCCCTGCGAGCCAAGCGCAAGCTTACTATTCCCTTTGTCAAGGAAGTCATGGGGTGGTGACTCTGAAATTCCTCCCGGGGGGTGATGAAAACCACAGTGTTGGGTCGCTCAAAAACTTTTAGCGTGAAGGATTGGTCATCAGGTTCGGAATTGTCCCATGTCGTTGAGAAAAATCGGTGGCTTTCACTTTGTTGTGCTTTCGGGGCTTGTTATTCTGGGCGTCCTTTCTATTTCTGCATGGCTGTGGCTTGCCCGGGTTTCTGATCGGGTTCTCAACAACCTTGACCAGCAGATCGGGCAACGTTTGCCCGCTAAAGACATCACTTTTGATCCCTGGCAACGCCGACTGACCGCCAGTGATATTCAGTTGGAAGAACAAGGAATTCAATTCACTGCTCAACAGGCCAGTTTAGTGTTGAATTATCGTCATTGGTGGGGACCGTGGTTAGGCGAAAACATTGAATCGTTCAGTGCCGTTGAGCTGGACAATGCCAGCGTCACCATTGATCCGGCGTTAATTGCCACCCCTCTGCCCAGTGGCCTGCAAGGGCTATCCATTAACCGTGGCACGCTTGCCATCACCGGAATAGACCAGCCACTTTCTTTTGACCAACTGACACTGAAGAAAGAAGAGGAAGGCAGAATCGGGATTGATCTGGCTAACCGTGATGGTGCGAGCTGGAGCTTCTCTGGCGTTTATGAGGTCAGTAAAGGCTTGCTGGATGGTGAGGCAAGGCTGGTCAAACTGCCTTTGTCAGCGCTTGTCAAGGCAGATCCCGTGCAGGCATTGGTAATGCTGAATAATGAGCTTTCTGCCAATGACCATCTTTCAGGAACAGTGAGCGCCATATTATCACTGTCCTGGGATAAGCCAGGCGGCCTGACCCTGAAGGGCAATGTGGCAGGGCAACGTGGGCAGCTCTCATTGCCGGGCATGTTTGCCAGGTGGCAGCAGTGGTGTCTGAATAACCTGCAATTTCATGGCCATAAACCTGCACAATCTACGGCAGAATTGTCTGTTTCAGGTCTTGATCTGACCAGGACACTGACAGAAGAATGGTTGGTTCAGTTAGTACCAACCTTGCCTGTATTCATTTCTTCTTTTGCTATTAATGACAGTCGTCTTGAGCTGGCCAGTGGTCATTTGCCCTGGATATTTGCCAACGTCAACGCAAGCCTGGTTGCAGATGCTATTTCAGGGAAAGGAAAAGATGTCTGGACCTATCAGCTCAGTGCTGCACTGGCCGATGTCGGGGATTTTCAGTTAAGAGGTCAATTATCCGGCTTTGCCAATGATTTTGCCTTTCAGCTCAGCAATGCTCGCCTTGCAGGTCCCTTACAAGGATATTCGTTTGTTGCCGGTTATAATATGCAGGGTACTGAATTTGACTTGAGATACAACAGCCAAAACTTGGCGGGCCAGCTTGATATTTCTGACTGGCAGGCAAAAAAGATCGCCAATGGCTCACCGGTTTCATCCATTCAACTATTAAAAGCCCTGATAACAGATCCATCGGGTATTGCGGCCGTACCATTTGCCATTAAGCCTGGTAAATCGTATGCTGCATTACCAAAGCGTATCTGTCGGGCGGTTGAGCAGCGTTTGATGGCCATTGCAGATGCACCGTTCGACTACCTTTCCCGCACCACAGGCCATGCGCTTGAACCGGTGCTTTATTTTGAAGCCGGTAAAACAACATTAACCAAGCGGTCCAAAAAAAACCTGGAACACCTTCATAAAGTGCTCTCCCGGAAACCTCAGTTGAACGCATTGATTGCTGTGGGAATCCCTGAATCCGGAGATTGGCCAGAACTCTCCCGTTATGAACTGGAAGATGCATTGCTGGAATTATACTCAGCAACCAGTTCAGTGGCACCTTCTGAGGTGATTACTCTGCCGCCCGGGGTGCGCTCATCGCTTGTGGAGCAAATGTATCTGGCTACAAGGCAGCACCAGAAAATTCCTGAAGTGGGTGAACAGTCACCTGAGCAGAGGGTCCAGGAAGCAGAAACCTGGTTATTGAAAAACTGGCCAAAGAGGCCTGCTCAATTGGAGAACTTGCAAAAGGCCAGATACGACTATCTGAAAAGTGAGATTGGCAGATGTGGCATGGCATGTGGGCATATTGAGTTACAGTTATCATCAGGCCCGGATCGGCAAGGAAGCGGGCCTGAATCGATACTAACTCTCCACTAACCTGTTCGCCCGGGCCTGCCAGCGGATAAACATCATGGCAGCAACAAATAACAGTACGCTGAACCCGGTGATCAGCCATCCCTGGGGTTGTTCAGGCCTGAACCAGGTATCAAGAACGCCACTGATGAAATAAAAGCAAAGGATAAAACAGAGCCAGGATGCGGCTCTCAGACCACGCTTCACGAGGCCGGGAAGCGGCAGCAGCAGTGGTAGTATCTGCAAGGCAGAGATACCAAAGACGGAACCCGGGGGCGGATTCAACCACCAGGTTTCGGCCAGCAAAGAGAGAATCAGGCCAGCATAGAGTGCCAGGCACACTTGATAGATTCGGTGGGCTTTTTGTTGCATGGTCAGAGAATCTCAAGCACAGACTCAGGTGGGCGACCAATTCTGGCTTTTTCGCCGTTGATCACAATAGGGCGCTCAATCAACCCGGGAAACTTGCACATACAGTTGATCAGTTGCGCTTCAGTCAGGGATGGGTCTTTGAGGTTATTATCCTTGAACTCCTGTTCACCTTTACGAAGCAGCTCCCGGGCGCTGATGCCCAGCTGGCCCAGAATGGTTTTCAGTTGTTCCGCATCCGGTGGGGTTTCCAGATACAGTACCACCTCGGGAGTGATGCCGTGCTCTTTCAGCAGGCTCAGGGTTTGACGGGATTTGGAACAACGTGGATTATGAAAGATAGTAATGCTCATGATGACCTTGCGCGGTGTATTTCACAGGAGATACTTTGCGCAAAGCCTACCAATCTCTATGGATGCCCTGCAAATCATTTCAGGCAACCTGGTCACTTTCACTTTCACTTTCTGAATTCGGTACACTTGGCGCTTATTTGACAGGGAGTTCACCATGGCACCGGTTCTGCAATCCTGGTCATCCTTCCAGAGGTTTGTCACAGCGGTTATTAAACGTTTTCTTGATAACCACAGCATTGAAAATGCCGCAGCACTGACCTATACGACGCTGTTTGCTGTTGTACCACTGATGACGGTGACCTACAGTATCCTCTCAGCAGTGCCCAGCCTGAATGATGTAGGCGACACCATTCAGAACTTTATCTTTACCAGTTTTGTGCCTTCTACAGGAGAGATGGTGCAATCTTATCTGAACGATTTTTCCCAACAGGCAAGAAAACTGACCGGTATTGGTATCGCTTTTCTGCTGGTCACCTCTTTTCTGATGCTGAGAACCATTGACCGGGCGTTGAATAATATCTGGCAGGTGGCCCATGTCCGCCGGGGTATTTCCGGTTTTCTGCTGTACTGGGCCATTCTCAGCCTGGGGCCTGTGTTGTTGAGTGTCGGTTTTCTGGCCACTTCTTATCTGGCTTCTCTCAAGCTGGTTTCTGATACTACGGCCATTCTCGGTGGCGAGCAGTGGCTGCTGCGGCTGATGCCTATTTTTTTGAGTACATTAGTACTTACTTTGCTGTACACCGCTGTACCCAACAGAAAAGTACCGGTGGGTCATGCCTTGGCCGGTGCGATTTTTGTAGCCATTCTGGTTGAGCTGGCCAAGGTTGGCTTTACCCTGTTTATTACTCTCTCGCCAACCTATCATCTGATTTACGGTGCCTTTGCCGCGGTGCCGCTTTTTTTGCTCTGGGTGTATCTGAGCTGGCTGATGGTGCTGTTTGGTGCCGTGCTGGTTCGATCCCTGGATGTGGACGGCCAACAGGCCCCGGGTGAGCGCCTACACCCGTTAATCTCGATGTTATTAATCCTCAGGCAGCTGCAGGAAAAGTTTGCGCAGGGGCAGGGGTTGTATTACCCCGATCTGCACAAGTGTAATCTTTCGGTCTCTCTTGATGAATGGGAGTGCCATACCGTCCGGCTGATGGGCATGGGGTTGATCAGCAAGAATGATAACGGCGAATGGCTCTTGGCCAGGGATCTCAGACAGATCAGCCTGTTTACTTTCTGTGAGCAGTTGCCATGGCCGATGCCTCAGAATGAGCAGCTCCGGAATATTCCTGGCGGTGATGATCCGGGCTGGTTATCTGACCTGGTTCAGAGGTTGCACACAGTAAACAGTGCCCGCCGGGAAGCGCTGGATTGTTCGCTGGATCAATTACTGTCCAAATAGCGGGTATTGTTCTTGCCCGGATCGATCTTGGGTTGTGGTTTCCCGGGAGGCTGTCCGAGAATAGCGCCCGACTGGGCGCTCCTGTAGCGGGTATGGCGAGGAATTGAAGATAAAAATTTCTGATTCTGAGGAGAATACCCTGAAGGGCACAAGTAGCGGGGCTATTTGACGA
>NZ_JAHHPO010000695.1 GCF_024606365.1 Endozoicomonas sp. ONNA2 | reverse complement strand
ATATTGGGGGGAAATTTTATCGACCTCAATATTCTCAATCTTTCCTATTTTGGCTAATTTCTTGTTTTGCTTGAAACAAAAATAGTCATTAATTTTAACTGCTGGTGTTCCAGCGTAAAAGCCTGAACTGCAAAGACTTTTAGTTACTACAGAAGCAACGCCAATTATTATATTGTTCCCAATTTTAATACCTGGGTTTATTTTTGTTGATGAACCAATATATACATTATTACCTACCTTCACTTCAGATATAATTTTGTCACCTATAGTATCAAATCCATGTGTCCATACTTGATTCCATACACCGGCGAGGACTACATTGTTTCCAAAATGTATTGTGCCAGTAGTATCAAGAATATTTTTTCTCAATATTTGGGTATTGTCACCAATAACAAGACCGGTTTTTGGGCATAATTTATATTTTGAACCTGTAATATTATTTCTTGATAATATTGTTGATCGTTTTCCTAATGTAACAAAATCAATGTTCTTAATTATATTGAAATTTCCAATCGTTGAGTAATCTCCCATTTTCAAAACTTTTGTATCAATTATGCTATGCCCTATACAGGCTGTTTTACTTATTTCCCATTCAGTATTTAAGAAATTCAATACTAGATTTTTGATTCGTGATGGGGGGAGAACAAGGCAAGCTATGCTAGTTAATTTTTTTCTGAACATGTTTAAGGCAGATTAATTGAAATAAAAGAGTGGTAAACATTGCAAATAGCATTCCTGCAAGCAATTGAATTAGGCCAAGATTTGAAGAATAAATATATGCTGTATAAATAATAACGCCTGCGAAGTTTGCTAATAATATATATTTGTTTTTATTTACTTTGTTGAATGCCACTTCATTGTACGCAGTTATGCACCATATCATGGTTGAAGTGATTGAAAGCAAAGCTATCAAGTAATTAAATTTGATATCTGTAAAGAAGACGAAGTACAAGTAGAGAGTAATAATTGAGACAAAACCTCCTGCTATTAAAAAAAATAAATAAGGTAAGTATGTCTCTTTTTGATATTGATTATAGCTTGTACTCATCATTTTTTTATTAAGATATCCACAATATATGCTGTGTAATATTTGAACAATCAAAGAGAATCTTTGAGTAAGAGATAAAATAGTCATATCTGTTTCAGTTAATGCATTAAACGCGTAAATCTTTGTATAGTGCATGATAAATAATGACAATGATGATGATATCATTATCGGCCAAGAATAATTTAATGCTTTGGTTAACTGGCTATAGCTCTCTAATAATCTTGTTTTTTTATTGAATGCCAAATAATTACTATAGAATAGTGGTATTAATAAGTAAGCATAAAATATGTTTGTCAATAAAATTTCATCATCAACTCTACCTTTGAAAATAAGAGTATATATTATTACTATTATGTTTGTGGATAAGGAAAAGTAATACGCAAAAACTGGTTGATCTGATGCCCTAAATCTATAAATCAAATAATTGTAAACCGTTAAATAAGATAGGCGTGACAAAACGAACAATATTAATTCACTTGCATGGAAGTATTTTAACGATATAAATGATATAAATAATATTAGACAAATGCTCGCTATATTGACATCTAACTCATTAAGTAGTTTTGATCCATTCCCAGCTCTAAGGTAGCCATATATACAATAGCTTTTAATGCCGAAATCTGCAAATATAGATATTAATATCCCTAAGCTGAAGACATATTCAATAGTATTGAATGAAGTTTTACTGTTTAGGTATGTTAGAAATAATAACGGCAAAGCAAAATTAACACATCTATCCAAAAGAGAATAGAGAGTGTAATTGATAACATTCTTTATATTTAATTTATTGAACAGCATTGCAATATTTATTTTGAATCTCGTTTAAAAAAATAATATTCTGAATTTCAACTACATCCTCATAGTCGGAAATTAGAAATTGATCTTTATTGGCTTTTGCGAATGTAATTATTTCTGAAAGTTTTGATTCAAAGCCTTTTATTTTTGCAGATGATATTAATGGACGCATGCCACCATTTAAAAAATCATGATTAGTTATACAGACTGCTTTATCTCTATAAACAAGTTCATTTGGTAAATATTTTTCAAAGGCCTTCCGAAGTAGATATTTATCTACATTTTTTTTCTTTGAAGAGTGCCCTGCTCTACCTGAAGTTATTTTAGCTCTCATACTAAAAGGGATTGATGCTGAGAATTTGAGTAACTCCCAGTCACAATAGGGCATTTGTGAGTAAACTCCATTAACTCTTGCACAAGTACTAACATATTCACCATCGCTACAATTTTGGAACCCCATTGTTATATCAACTAGAGAATTAAAGAACTCATGTGACGTCAACCCTCTTGTTTTATTATATTTTTCCGCACATTTCTCCAAGAGCTTATTTTCATATTCTGATAAGCCTGTAATTTTTGATTTTTTATGCTTGTGCAGAAGGTTATGTAATATATATTCTTCGTATGATGCAAGCGTACTAAAGCGCTCTACTACTTTTTCGATTTTTTTGTTTGAGAAAGTTGGAAGCTTTGTAGCTTTTGTCGTAGTAGCACCAGTTCTTCCGATTAGATGGATTAACACTCTATCAACATAGTGTAAGTGTGGTGTATGTATTCTAGTGTCTTGGCCTGCGAAAATACTTGTATTTTTCCCTAATTTTTTAGACGCCAGTTCCATTAAAGGTGACAAGAGAGCACATGCAAAATATGGATAATTTGAGCTTATAGGAATTGATATATCGAATGGTGTTTCGGGGTCTATTTCTAAAAGGTTAAAACCTATACCTAAGCGCTCCGCACATAACTTTGCTTCTTGCCATTCTGACTGGACAGCTCCTTTCGTCGTGAAAGTAAAAGCTTCTAAATCGTTTATTCCAAGTTCATTTTTTAGGACTGCGGCACTTACACATGAATCAATCCCGCCGGATAAAAGCAAACCATTATTTTGAGTGACTCTCTTTTCATGGGCACGAATTATATGCTCTTTAAGTTTTTTTACATTTTCTTCTAGTGAGAGATCATTTGGCTCAATTGTTGATAACTTACCTGTAGTGCTATTTATTCATATTTAATACATGAGTATGTGTTAGAACC
>NZ_JAHHPO010000694.1 GCF_024606365.1 Endozoicomonas sp. ONNA2 | reverse complement strand
AATTGGTCTAAAAAGTCGGAAATTTTTAGTAAATAGAACCACTATTCACTAAAAAAATTTCCGACTTTTCATCCTCAATTTTCTGCCATCCTCTCTACGGGGTCGCCCAGACGGTCGCTATTCTCGGACAGCCTCCCGGGATGATACCGTGAGCATTATTAGTCTGCCGAGTCTGTAACTCATGATTATGGCAAAGGGCAAAGAATGAGGGCTAAAAATTGAACATCAGACCCACCCCACCCGCTTATTATCCAGAAGCACCACCCACATATGAAGAATCTGAAAGGGAGCATGGAGTGGATTCTTACCTCCCCCATGATGGGTACTTGGCTGGTACAAGCGCACCTCCAACACAGCCTATCGCTGCCCGCAGTGTCAGCTACGCGACCAGTCCATCCCCAATCGTAAAACTGATGACAAAAAATACGTCTTTGGCAAGAGATTTAAACTCACTGGTGCGAGGATTTAACAATGAAATATCTGATTTTCAGCAAATATTTAACAGTGGAAATAAACAATTAATTATTGCAAAAGCTGATGGTCTGACCAGAATACCCGGCTATCTAAACGAAAAAGAACACACAGCAGGAAGAACAACCAGCCTGGGTGAAGCCACCCTGAAATCTCTGTATCTTAAGATGAATGTCTCTGATTACACCAAATGGTTCAAGGCCATCAATCAATTGCTGGAGAATACTGAACTGTGTTGCAAAACGGATACGACTGATTATCTTGATAATAGTGCAATGGTCAAATTTCTTGAAAAATTAATCAGTATCGGAACGTTTGACGACCCGTGCGACATAGATGAGCTATCCTCAATAATTAACAAGCTGAATCATAATAAAACTTACAAGAAGTATGACGCTGATTTTGTAGGCTTTGTCACTTCCTCCATTCTCACCAAGACTTGGGATGTAAAAGTTTTTCGAGATACTCTGGATGCGATATTAACATTGTATGAATTCTCGCCATCTTCTCCCCTTGTTGAGGTTACAAAAAAACTTAACGGGGAAATTCATGCCCATGCCACCCTTCTTGACGGCTATTGCTTATTTCGGTAAATAGTTGGCCAAATGGAATAGTATATTTCTGACTAAGAGGGCAGTTACTATGCATAATGCAACGTAGCTATGTGACGGGAGTTGTAACGACCCACAATTGCATGGATGCAAAAGCCAGATCAACGCAGGAGCCGTTGATGAGAGTGAATGGCAGCCTCTTGGTCAGAAATATGGCCTAAAATATGATTCCATCTGGTTAACTGGCAGCTAAAGTCTTGGATGATACCAATGGCTTGTGAGCCATAATTGCTGGCTTGGCTGGCGCTGCAAGTTTATGGCGAAAACATTGAACGAGAATTAAAAAATGAACATCATACCCGGTACACCCACATATCAGGTACCCCCCCCCACACAAGATGCAAAGCGAGGATATCTGCAAACCTTAGCCATGCTTCCTCGTGATCAAGCTCAAATAGAAGCGTTTGAAATGGTCAGTTACCTGCAAAGTCAATATCTGTCTGATCAAAGTGCTACCATGTCTTTGTCTGCTCGCAGTGTGAGTTTTGCAGCAAGAACATCCCCAATCGATAAACTGATGAAGTTGGATCAAAATACGGATCTGGCAAGAGGCCTGAATTCACTGGTGAAGGCGTTTAACAAGGAAATATCTGACTTCAAGGAAAAAATCAACAGCGCACAGGAAGATACAATTATTCGTAAGGCTGATGGTCTGACCAGGATACCTTGCTTACTGAATAAACGATCATACAATGATTATTCAGTTATTAATTGTAACGAAAAATTACTGAAATATTTTGAGCTTCTGATGAAGCCCTCTGATTACAGCCAATGGTTCAAAGCTGTCCATCGATTGGCTGAGAACACTTTACAATGCAGCACAACCGATGGGACTAATAACCCTGACAATAATTCCCTGATTTTATTTTTTGACAAACTAAATGCGATGACAGGTGATGACCAATACGACAAAGATGGGATGAATTATATAATTCGGGAATTGCAACGTGGAAAAATTTACTATGATTTTCAAGCCAATACCGTGGGCTATTTCATCTCTTCTGCACTCACCGAAACCCGGGACGTAAAACTTTTCCGAGATATTCTGGATTCATTATTCACATTGTATGAATTCACGCCCTCTACCCCCCTGATGGAGATCAATAACGAACTTAACAACATAATTAATACCAAAGCTGTTTGTTCATCTGACCATGATCTTTGGTGTTTCTGACACTCCCCGCCTTACCGGAAGAGTTCTTCTTTGCTCAAGAACGTTTCTGTTTCAGGGTCCGCAGCAGGCGAGGCCACCCAGGCTTGGTTATCGCATAAAAGTCCAACAGTGGGCGCTTTTACGATGGCGAATCTACGGGGGCGCCCAAGAGGCTGTCCGAGAATAGCGCCCGTCTGGGCGACCCCGTAGCGAGTATGGCAGAAAATTGAGGATGAAAATTCGGTTTTGTGAAGTGAATAGCGGGGCTATTTGCCGAACAAAAGCGAATTTTTAGTCCTGTCGCCGGAAATGAATCTTTCTTGAGCTTGATGTTTATCCAAGAACCTGATGTCTACCCGGGAAATAGTGGCTAAAACCAATGACAATTAAACCAGGTAATCAATCGATGAGAAAATATAAAACTTATCCCGATTTTATTGGTCTAATACATAAGTTGTTTTACCTGCTGATTCTGGAGCAATGAGGGTAGATGATTATGAATCAGGATATCACTGCGTCTTTACCAGCGGATATATCCCGGGCACCGTCCGGTACCAGCCGCGAATTTTACCCGCCAAAAAAGAGTTATACGCCGGAAGATAAACGCGGGGTTTTGGGGCGACATACCGTAACCCCACAGAAACTCTCAGTGGGTCAGCTTGCCAGTGTGGGGGCATTGGGAGGGTTCTTCGGGGCCAGCCTTGGAGTCGTTGCCAAATCAGTAACAGATTGCTCCTGGACTACAATTGCCGCCACCAGTGCTATTGGTGCAACGGTCTTTGTCTCGCACGCAGTTGCCAGTAACAGGCCCATAACCCCACTGGAGCATGCTGAAGCGGAGTTGATGCAAACGCAGGACGATAAAGCGTGTCTGTTAAACAGAGATATAGACAATCCTCACCGCAACTATGATGCCAGCGAACTCTATACCATCCAACGGTTGTCTGAACGATATGGCGTATCCTGGCAACTCTTCAAGATACTCTGGGAGGTAGCAGAATCGTCAGGTTGGAAGCCCGATCTCAAGGATTCTGAGAATGCCATGGCGATGATCAATTCACGACTTAAGGAACTCAACGTGCCTCAGTTGGAAATTGATAACATTGTTCCACAGATGAAATGCTATGGGTTTGTTGAAGATGCCCGGCAATTATCAACTTTTCAGAAATTAATCAACCGTATTGATATACCGGAAAGAAACCATGATGAGATTGGCCTGTTAATGTTCGCCTATTCCAGGCTTCTGTCTGATGAGCATAATCCCGACGGTGAGCAGCTCCAGGATCTTTACCAGACTGTGTGCCAGGAGATGTACGAATTCTTCATGGTCCGTATTGCCATGGATGAAAGCAGAGTGTTAAACGATATCCGTATTTTGCAGGCAATGAGTGAGGAGGACAAACACTGAATATTTCTGGTAATTAGCACTGACCAGGTTGTTATACCTGTCCTTTGGTTGGTGTGTTTTTTTTTAAGGACATATTTGATTTCGAAAAACTATTAACTCCTGAAACGAGGATAAACTATGGAACCTGCAACTATGCACCAAGTGGGCGGCTCTTTGATTCGCGCATCTTCCGAAACATTTGGCATATATACCGAAGACGAAAAAAAAGCTGCACTGGGGCGACATGCAGTCAACAAGCTTGATGTATCGAATACCTATCCTGCATTAGCCGGTTTGGCTGATATTGCAGGTACTACGTTGTCCACTATGACCAGGCTCGGTGACTTCCCGCTGCAACCTGTTGCCCTGGCAGGTGCAACAATGGGTTTACTGACAGCCCTCGCCAATGCCAGGCCCCCGACACCACTGGAGCACGCCAGCTATCAGCTGGAGCAAACCAGGGCAGATGAAGCCTATCTGCTTGAGCATCCACTGGACAGTCCAGGTTATGAATATAACATCAGGGATTATCGGATGATCAAACATATGGCGTCAAGATACCAGGAATCATGGAACTCACTCTGGCTGTCAGGGGCAGATGTTAACTCACTCAACCCGAAGAACGTGCATGCTCTGATGACGGACATACAGTATGAGTTAACCCATAAACATGGGATAGGGAGAGATGACATTATCCACGTTGGTGCCAATATGGGTAAAATCAAATCTCTTGAAGACGCAAAAGAACTCACTAAGTTCAAAGAGTTGATGGCAAGGCTCCAAACCCCGGCAAAAGATCAGGAAGATGTTTCCAGGCTGATGTTTATCCTTAATCGCCTCATTGAGAAATCTGTGGGCAAGAGTCGAGAACTTCCGCTTAGTGAACTCTATCAGGATCTGTGCAAGTTCAAGTACAGCCAGTATAAAATGCGTCTTGAACAGGACAGGTTCAGATTGGAAGAAGATGTTCGCATTTTGCAGACAATGGAAAGAAATCAGCCAGCTTCGGTGTCTGCCCCGCCTGCAATGGGCACTGAAGTCTGATAAGCCCTATAATCTGATAGGCCCAATAAATAGTGCAATCCTTTTAAGAGCGAAGCTGTCGGTCTTCGCCTCTTCCCGATCAGATGCTTAAGCGAAATTCTCAGCAACCAGGTTTATACAGACTCTTCTGTTGATGAAGTGGCCAAGTAGTTGGCCAAATGGAGTAGTATATTTCTGGCTAAGTGGACAATTACTATGCAAGGCGCAACGCAGGAAATGACTGACAACTTAGTCAGAAAATATGATTTTATTTGGTTAACTACTTAACTTCAGCGGCGTGATAAGTACCTGGAATTTCATAAAACCGGTCCGGGACTCAATCGTGCACCAATTGCTAACCAATTTTTTATTGCAGGTACGCCATGCTCATTATTTATTGCACGGAGCAATCCTGTATCAAGATTAGCTTGCATATTCGAACTGACCTTGGCACCGAGTGTTAGGAAGATTCCAGCCTCAAGTGGCCGATCATTCTGAACTTCCGTTTGGAACATTCTATTGAGTGCAACCGGATTGCAGGGATTGTCAGCTCCTGAATCCACCCAATTTTTTAAACCAAAAACATCATTATTTTCAGCACAACGTTTAGCCGCAAGGTTCATGAGTTGTTTGGCTTCATCTGTTTCGTTTGCGCCTAATTTTATCCAAAGTTGAAATCTATTATGCTGATATTTTCTGGCTACTCTTAGCAAATTCGAATCAAGAATGGTTTGATATTCAGGTTTAATATTTGCTCCTGCTTTTCTCCAACAGATCACATCCGCTGAATCAGGTTTATCTTGGTCAAGTATACTTGACATACCATCATCCATTTGTTGCTGAAGGTTTTCTGTATTTGCCCCCATTGCCACACATTGTCTGACACCCGCCCCATGTCCTAGCTCCAGATAGCCTTTTAACCATCCATTTAATTTCAGTTGAAAGTTATCATCTACCGATTCGCCAAGTTTGTACCAATATATAGCACTGAATACTGTATTGGCTTCCCGTAAACCTTTATCTATTCTTTGTTGGAAGTCGGGTATCATTGCACCCAGTGACAACCAGGCTTTGGCAAGAAATGGTTCCTTATTTTCTATCGTTCTTGTTAAGCCCGAATTCAATTTATTTTTAACTTCAGTGTCTATTTGCGCCCCCATATCCAGCCATTTTTTCAAATCAAATGGATTTGGATTGCCTGTATCTAACGCTCGTTTCAAACCATTATTCAGCTTTTGTTGAACATCAAAGCCATAAAATCCTGAAATATCGAGTTCAATTTTTAAAATATCTGGCACATCGAGAAATTTTATTTGAGGAACAGGAAAATAACGAAAGTCAGCCTTGAGCCTATTATTAATGCATTTAATCGAATATTCCCGCAGCGATTTGACCTGTATTTTTTCTATTTCATCAAAAAGATATTTAAAAAACTCTGGCGATATCTGTTCACTATCCTTGGTCAACTCTCTATTCAGCATGCCCAAAAGACAATCTTGATAAGCGATGTTATTCAACACAAAGGTTACCCCATCTTGCCCATTTCCCAGTGAAACCTTAAATGATCCTCAATAAACGTAGCAATAAAATAATAGGAGTGGTCATACCCATCCTGCATCCTTATGGTCATTGGATATCCTGTATCTGCAACTGTTTTTGTTAACGCATCCAAGTGTAACTGTTGGTGCAAGAAAGCATCCGCGCTGCCCTGGTCCACCAGTGCCGGAATAGCTTCAGACGATATTTTCAGCAGTTCGCAAGCATCATAGTTTTGCCACTGTTCACGATCATTACCAAGATAGCCCAAAAAGGCTTTTTGCCCCCAGGGAGCCTTGAGCGGATGACAGATCGGGCTGAAAGCAGAAACCGATGAGTAACGATCAGGGTTACGCAAAGCTATCACCAGCGCTCCATGACCACCCATGGAGTGTCCGGCAATACTGCGTTTGTCATTCACAGGAAACTGTTGTTCAATCAGTTCCGGCAGTTCCGAAACCACGTAATCATACATTCGATAGTGTTGACGCCATGGCTGTTGCGTAGCATTCAGATAAAACCCGGCACCGAGCCCGAAGTCGTAGGCCGCATCCGGGTCATCCGGAACATGATCACCCCTGGGGCTGGTATCCGGCGCAACAATAGCCATACCCAATTCTGAAGCTATACGCTGGGCACCTGACTTCTGCATAAAGTTCTCATCAGTGCACGTTAGCCCGGACAACCAGTACAGAACAGGAACCGTTTTATCCTGGCTTTGAGGCGGCAGGTAGATGGCAAAACGCATGTTGCAGTCAAGCGTTTGTGAGTCGTGGGTGTACTGTTTATGCCAGCCACCGAACGACTGATTACAGCTGACAGTTTCCAAAGACATAGACCTTGCTCAATCCAGGTAAAAAACAGTGGCGCCCGATGAAAAGAACATAACCGATGATGGTATCATTACCGGTAATGAATCACAGAGCGAATACTCTCACCCTTGTGCATCAAATGAAACGCCTCATTGATCTCCTCTAATGCCATGGTATGGGTGATAAAATCGTCCAGCCTGAATTCCCCCGCCAAATATTGCTCAACAATGCCCGGCAGCTCAGAGCGACCTTTCACCCCGCCAAATGCAGATCCACGCCATACCCGCCCGGTCACCAGCTGGAATGGACGGGTGGCTATTTCCTGGCCAGCACCCGCGACGCCGATGATGACCGACTCCCCCCAACCCTTGTGACAACACTCAAGTGCAGAACGCATAACATCAACATTGCCGATACACTCAAAGGAAAAGTCAACACCGCCATCGGTCATCCCAACGATCACGTCCTGAATGGGTTTATCAACCAATCTTGAATTGACACAGTCAGTGGCTCCCAACTTTGTGGCCAGTGCAAATTTTTTCTCGTTAATATCAACTCCGATAATCCTGCCAGCACCAGACATTTTGGCACCGATGATGGCCGATAAACCAATACCGCCAAGACCAAAGATTGCAACTGTGTCGCCGGGCTGTACCTTTGCTGTCTTCAAGACAGCCCCCATACCGGTGGTGACGCCGCAACCCAGAAGACAGACCTCTTCCAGAGGTGCATCAGGGCTGACCTTTGCCAGTGATATCTCGGGTAACACGGTATACTCAGAAAACGTTGAACAGCCCATGTAGTGATAAATTGGCTGACCATCCTGGTAAAACCGGGTTGTGCCATCGGGCATCAGCCCCTTTCCCTGGGTTGCACGTATTTTCTGACAAAGGTTGGTTTTACCCGAAAGACAAAATTTACACTCACCACATTCCGGCGTGTAGAGCGGGATGACATGATCGCCAACGGCAACACTGGTCACCCCTTCCCCCACCTGTTCCACAATCCCGCCACCTTCATGACCAAGAATGGCAGGAAAAACACCCTCCGGGTCGGCTCCGGAGAGGGTAAAGGCATCGGTATGGCAAACACCGGTGGCAATGATGCGAACCAGCACCTCGCCTGGCTTTGGTAACATCACATCGACTTCATCAATGGTTAAAGGTTGGCCTGGTCCCCAGGCAATGGCCGCTTTTGATTTGATAAATTGATCTGACATGGATATTCCTCAATACCGTTTGTTTTTAGACCACTACCGAATGGGTTAATTCCAGACTCAATTCATTATTGATTATCGAGCAGGATTTTTACCTTACCTTTCTCCTTCAAACTGGCAAGGTACTCGTCGAACATAATACGCCCATTGCCCGCTGCAATAAATTGACCCAGTCCTTTGAGCTGCTCGGGGTTTGCCCCTGCTTCACCGGGGTAGATGGCGCTCAGGCCAACCACTGCATAATCACCATTTGCCAGAGTGACTGAACGATAGGCGACACTGTTTCCGGGATGTGGCATTTTAAAGGCTTCCTGCAGGAGCCGGGCGGGCACGCCGGGCATATTCCTGCTGGTTGCCGGACTCTCCACCAGCGCCAGATTCTGTTCATCCGCCAGCACGTTCAGCGCTGTTCCAGACTGCAAAGTAGTAACCATCTGTTCTGCACGGCTGGCCAGCTGTTGCTGTGCGCGGCTGTTCTTCAGTGTCGTCACGATGGCATCTTGTACGTCAGCAAGGGGCATGAGTTCAGTTTTTTTGTACTCCTTGATCCTGACCACCACAGCCTCTTGCGGGGTTATCTCGATCAGTTCACTATTGGCACCAAGATTCAATACATCATCACTGAAAGCCGCTGCCGATACGCGGGGATCAGCGGCAATACCCGTTTCAGCACCCTGTCGACCAAACGGCTCACTGGTCATAACCTTCAGGCCCAGCTGCTCGGCAGGCTGAGCCAGATCAGAAGCCTCAAAGCTGATATCAGCCAGCTGTCTGCTCTGCTCAATGAACAGCGAGTCTACTTCCTTCTGCTTGAGTGCCATTTCAAGATCTGCCCGCATCGCATCCAGCGATGGTACCTCGGCCTCTTGACGGGCAGTCACTTTCAGGATCTGTATACCAAAGTCAGTTTCAATGGGGTCAGAAACCTCACCCACCTCCAAATCCGCAACGGTATTGTCAAAATCATCGCCAAAGAAGCCAGGCTCTACAGTACCGAGATCACCGCCGTTGGCAGCGGTAGTGGGGTCATCAGAATAGGACTTGGCTAATTCGTCAAAATGGGTTCCAGCCTGCAGTTTGGCGACCACTTCATTGGCCCGCGCTTTCGCTTCATCAAGGGTGCGATCTTCACCGGTCTGGATCAGTATGACTGAGACATGAGCATTGTTGCCAGAGCGTTGCTGCAACTGCTCGACACGGAACTGGTATTCAGCTTCAATATCTTCCGCAGTGACTTCGATACCCTTGGCAATATCGTCTTTTTTCAGAACCACGTAGTCTACGACAACCTGCTCAGACGTCATAAACTGATTCGAGTTGGCGTCGTAATAATTCCTGACCTCTTCTTCGGCAGGCATAATTGCCTGGCGAACCGGTTCCGCCGGAAGCACAACCCAGGCCAGGTCCCGGGTCTGGCCTTCGAGACTCTGCAGACGTTTGAGTTCTTCTGCAGTCACAAACTCGGTATTGGCAACCCCGGCACGTAATTGCAGCAAGAGCGTTTCTTCACGGATGGCATCGCGAAACTGCAGTGGTGTCATACCATAACTGCGAACCATCATTTGAAAACGGTCGGCATCAAAGCGACCGTTTTGCTGAAACTGCGCCATGGATACGATCAGCTTGTCGATCTGCGCCTTGCCAATACCCATTTTCTGATCTTCAGCGTTCTGCAGTAGCAGCTGACGATCAATCAGGACGTCGAGCACCGAGCTTTGCAGTAACTGATCGTCCAGTATGGCGGGGTCAAACTGGCCACCCATTTGCTGAAGCAAAACTCGCCGCTGCTGGTCAACAGCCTGAGCCAACTCTGCCCGGGTTATATCCTTGCCATTCACTGATGCCACTTCCGGATTGTCTGGATTGGGCGCAAGTGTCTCAAGGCCAGTGATGGCCATCATAAAAGCGATGATGCCGACGACAACAAATGTCACCCAACTCTTCGCTTTGTCCCTCATCGATTGCAGCATAAAAACCTCAGGTACCAGGGCCGCCAAGACGGCAGAGTATATCCCTTGTATTTCGCACCCAGTCTGACCGGGTGTAAAAAAAACGCATCATCGGATGCGCTTTGTGGTGAAGCGGCAGTCAACTTCCCTGAAAGTCATTTGGGACGCAGCCTTGTCCACCTGATGAAATAGAACCAATTAAAGCGTTATAAAAGTAGCCTGCGATCAGTTCACGGCATCCTTAAGGGCTTTGCCAGCCTTGAAGCCCGGGATTCTGGCAGCGGCGATTTCAATGGGCTCGCCAGTCTGCGGGTTACGACCGGCACGAGCAGCACGCTCTTTCACAGAAAATGTGCCAAAACCTACCAGAACAACCTGCTCACCGTTTTTCAGTGCACCAGTGACAGAGTTAATCATGGCGTCCAGGGCTCGACCAGCGGCAGCCTTAGAAATGTCTGCAGATGCTGCTATAGCATCAATAAGCTCGGACTTGTTCACTCTATTCCCCTTCTAAGTAGGATGCGTTTTGAATCATTAACAGAGGATAGACACAGAAAGCGGGCTGGCAACTGAGTAATTTGCCGGTCTTCTATCATCTACCCAATCAGGTGCGACCGATATGCTGCTGCATTTTCACTGGAAAAACAAGCATCATAAATGTACCTTTGTACCTTATAGCCTGCCAACCAGTCGGTTTGATCTATACCCACTGAAAATAATCGCCGGATTTCATTTTGCCAAAGAAAAACAGTCACATCGAACACTAAAAGCGAAAGATAACACCGAGCCAGCAGGAAGTCTGAATCTGTCGCCAGGCTAATTCAAGCAGTTGAAATAAAAAGCAACGAGCGCAACAAGCCCTGCCAGACTGCGCCTGTGCAGGTCTTTTGGTCGCAATAATACAGTTATTTGCCCGGTGGTGTATGCATTCAGGACTGGCATAAAGGCAGCTTGAGCCTTGAATCATAACAACGAATGTTGCGCTCGTTGCGGTTTTAATCAAGAAGAAGTAGAAATGCTCCTGTCAAGGAATTGCTGAATGACCGACCAATGCAGGACGGTCATCCACCTTCAACGGTCAATGAGTATTGACACGTTCATCATTCTTCTGGCCGCCCTTCTGTTCAGAATCGACAACTTTCAGTGGTTTTTCCGGCAGGGCCTCGGGCATATACGACAAGGCCACTTCCAGAACTTCATCAATCCACTGGACGGGAATAATTTCCAGATCATCCTTGATATTGTCAGGAATCTCCTTGAGATCGCGACGGTTCTCTTCAGGAATCAATACCTTCTTGATACCACCACGGTGTGCTGCCAGAAGCTTTTCTTTCAGGCCACCAATGGCAAGTACTTGCCCCCTGAGGGTAATTTCACCAGTCATGGCAACATCTGCCCGAACCGGAATCCCGGTCAGAATGGACACAAGGGCGGTACACATACCGATGCCTGCACTTGGACCATCTTTTGGCGTCGCGCCTTCAGGAACGTGAATGTGCAGATCGTTCTTCTGATGAAAATCAGGCTCAATACCCAAGGCAGCTGCACGGGAGCGAACCACCGTCAATGCCGCCTGGATCGACTCCTGCATCACATCGCCCAGGGATCCGGTTTTGATAATCTGGCCCTTGCCGGGAACCGCTACCGACTCAATGGTCAACAACTCGCCACCCACCGATGTCCAGGCAAGACCGGTTACCTGACCGATCTGGTCCTGTTCTTCAGCCCGTCCATAGGTAAACTTGCGAACCCCCAGGAAGTCTTCAAGTACTTCCGTGGTAACCTTGCTTTTACGGTTCTTTTCAGACAGCGCTTCCTGTTTCACCGCCCGGCGACAGACCTTGGCAATTTCCCGCTCAAGTCCACGAACACCCGCTTCTTTGGTGTAATAGCGGATAGTATCCAGCACCGAGTCATCGTCAAAGGAAAGCTCGCCATTACGCAGACCACTGCGCTTGATTTGCTTGGGTATCAGATAACGCTTGGCAATATTGAGTTTCTCATCCTCGGTGTAACCCGGTATGCGGATCACTTCCATGCGGTCCAGCAAAGGCCCGGGAATATCCATTGAGTTGGATGTGCAGACAAACATGACATCGGAAAGATCGTAATCCACTTCCAGATAATGGTCGTTGAAGGAGTTGTTCTGCTCAGGGTCCAGCACCTCCAATAACGCTGAAGCCGGATCACCACGCATATCAGCACCCATTTTATCGATCTCATCCAGCAGAATAAGCGGATTTTTCACTTCAACCTTGCCCATCTTCTGAATCAGCTTACCCGGCATGGAGCCGATGTAAGTCCTGCGGTGGCCGCGAATCTCAGCCTCATCACGCACGCCGCCCAGGGCCATACGAACGAACTTGCGATTGGTAGCCCTGGCCAGTGACTCACCCAGTGACGTTTTACCGACCCCGGGGGGGCCCACCAGACAGAGAACGGGGCCCTTGAGTTTACGCACCCGCTTCTGCACGGCCAGGTACTCAAGGATACGCTCCTTGACCTCCTCCAGCCCGTAGTGATCAGCCTCAAGAATATCCTGGGCACGCTTCATATCGTGGCGAACTTTACTGCGCTTTTTCCAGGGGACACTGAGCATCCAGTCAATATACCCCCTGACCACCGTCGCTTCTGCCGACATCGGCGACATCATTTTCAGCTTGGCCAGTTCCGCCAGGGTCTTTTCCCTGGCTTCCATGGTCATCCCCGCCTGGTCAATTTTTGTTTTCAGCTCTTCGAACTCGTTGGGCGCATCATCCATATCCCCCAACTCTTTCTGAATGGCTTTCATCTGCTCATTCAGATAGTACTCACGCTGGCTGCGTTCCATTTGTTTCTTCACGCGACCACGGATTTTCTTTTCGACCTGCAGAAAATCCATCTCACCCTGCATAATACCGATCAGATACTCCAGCCGGTCTCCCAGGTCGGCGATCTCAAGCATCTTTTGCTTGTCTTCGATCTTCATGGGCATATGTGCACTGATGGTATCCACCAACTTGGCTGGATCCTTGATACCGGATAATGAGCTGAGCACCTCATTGGGTACTTTCTTGCTCAGTTGCACATACTGCTCAAACTGGGACATAACAGAACGCACCAGCAGCTCACCTTCCCGGTCGCTGATCCGCTCTGAGAGCTGCTCATGAACTATCGCCCTGACCAGCCCATCGTCTTCATGCATTGAATCAATGGTGACCCGAGTCTCACCTTCCACCAGAACTTTTACCGTTCCGTCCGGTAACTTCAATAATTGCAAAATACTGGCAATCGTTCCCACAGAAAACAGGTCTTCCACCCGGGGATCATCGGTCTGGGCACTTTTCTGGGCTACCAGCAGAATTCTCTTGTCACCTGACATTGCCAGATCCAGCGCCTGTATGGATTTTTCCCGGCCAACAAACAGCGGGATCACCATATGCGGATAAACCACCACATCACGCAGGGGCAGCAAAGGCAGTTCATAGTGGTCTGCTGGTTGCAGGGTATCGTTATTATCCATAGTTCAGCCCCTATATGTTCAATATCAATAAAGCCTGCCTTCCACCAGCGATTAGCTGGCTAAAAAAAAAGACCATGAGAACCTGGCAGGTGTTCAGGACACGATCTGTTACGTGCTTGATTAATGGTCAGTTCACAGCAGTAAACCCCTGAAATATAGTCTCAAACATCCGTTAAACTGGCCATGCTCTCTAAGATGGGGCTTTTCCGGCTAAATTACAATAGCCACACCTTTTCGTTTCCTGAAAACAGCTTGACTTCTAACTAGTTGGCCAAATGGAATAGTATATTTCTGACTAAGTGGACAGTTACCATGCAAGCGCCCAAACACTCGGCAGACTCCCTCTACTTGTCCAGTTCGGCTTTAATGGATTGTCCCTGCTCCAGTGTTCCAGATGTAGTAGCCGCTACGTAAATTAGTATTACAGTAAGACAGCAGTTTCTGCTCAAGTCTTGTCCTTACGCTTGAGTTCACGCTCAACAAGCTTCTTGATAGTTTGTTTGTCTTTATTCTGCTCAACAGTCAGGGCCTTATGCAGCCCTGATGGAGTGGCAGGCCTTGCCGCCACGCCACTGATAAAGGCTCCTTTCCACTGCTGAATTTGTTCAGCAAAAAGGCCTTACTTACGACAGTATTCAGCTATTTCTGCTTTGCTCAATGCCGCCGTTTCAATCATGACGGCCAACTGGTTTTCAGGTGTCCACTGATCTGGATTTTTTTCCGTTGCCTGGCAGAGGTATTCCTTGAGATAAAGCTTTCTTTCGCCAAGTGTACAGGGTTGCATCAGAGATACCATGATCACGTGCCAGCTGAGAAACCGACACATTATTGGGTGGCATTATCTTCTGAATGATGGACTCTTTGAACTCTTCTGAATAGCAGGCCATTGATCACTCACTGGCCGCCCCCTGTTTAAGTTTTTAAATTCAGGAGAGGCGACAACTATGTTGGCGCAGGGGGCCACGCGCAAGGGCAAAGCCCCATCGCCCAAGCCAGTGTTGAAGAGTCTCGCAGCATCCAGAACTTGTAAAATAACGGTATTCAGGTAACGTTACGTTCATACAGAAGAGACGACGCATCGACTCTTCAGGACAGTCGGAGCGTAGCGCAGCCTGGTAGCGCACCACAATGGGGTTGTGGGGGTCGGAG
>NZ_JAHHPO010000693.1 GCF_024606365.1 Endozoicomonas sp. ONNA2 | reverse complement strand
CTATTCTCGGACAGCCTCCTGGTGGTTTGCGCCATATTTTTGCCCTTATGATAGAGTTCTGAAGCTTTAATTCACTGTAATCATGGCTTTGACCGAATCATGATGAAAGTGTCTTGGCCCGGGGCTGCTTATGAATTATTATCACTTGAATAAGAATATTTATCCTTTGTCGTCTGTAGGTCACGAAAACGGCTTGTCGTTGGAGTTGAACAATGAAAAAAATCAATAAAGTCGTTCTGGCTTATTCCGGTGGCCTGGACACCTCAGTGATTGCCAAATGGCTGGAAGACACATATCAGTGTCAGGTTGTCACCTTTACGGCGGACCTGGGGCAGGGTGAAGAGGTAGAGCCCGCCCGGTCCAAGGCAGAAGCCCTGGGCATCAAAGAGATCTACATAGATGATCTGCGTGAAGAGTTTGTCCGTGACTTTGTCTTTCCCATGTTTCGTGCCAATACCATTTACGAGGGCGAATACCTGCTGGGCACCGCCATCGCCAGACCACTTATTGCCAAGCGCCTGATTGAGATTGCCAATGAAACCGGCGCTGATGCCATCTCCCATGGTGCCACCGGTAAAGGGAATGACCAGGTGCGTTTCGAGTTGGGTGCTTATGCACTGAAGCCGGGGGTTCAGGTTATTGCGCCCTGGCGCGAGTGGGACCTGAACTCGCGGGAAAAACTGCTGGCTTACTGCGATGAGCACAACATTGAGGTGGAGCGCAAGCGAGGCAAATCACCTTACTCCATGGATGCCAACCTGCTGCATATATCCTATGAAGGCGGCATTCTGGAAGACCCATGGGCGGAGCCGGAAGAAGAGATGTGGCGCTGGTCGGTAGCGCCTGAATCAGCTCCGGATGTACCGACCTATCTGAATCTGATCTATCGCCAGGGGGATATTGTTGCCATTGACGGGGCAGACATGACACCAGCGCAGGTGCTTGCCTACCTGAACCGGGTCGGTGGTGAAAACGGCATTGGTCGTCTGGATATTGTTGAGAACCGCTATGTGGGCATGAAGTCCCGGGGCTGTTATGAAACGCCCGGAGGTACCATCATGCTCAAGGCGCACCGTGCCATTGAATCCATTACCCTGGACCGGGATGTGGCCCATCTGAAAGATGAGTTGATGCCCCGTTATGCCAGGCTGATCTATAACGGCTATTGGTGGTCACCGGAGCGGGAAATGCTTCAGAAAATGATCGATGAAAGCCAGGAGCCCGTTAATGGCGAAGTTCGCCTGAAATTGTACAAGGGAAACGTCACGGTGGTTGGCAGACGTTCTGACGACTCGTTGTTTGATGAAAATATTGCGACCTTTGAGGACGATGCCGGTGCCTACAACCAGGGGGATGCTGAAGGGTTTATCAAGTTGAATGCGTTGCGGTTAAGGATTGCGGCGAATAATGGGCGAAAATTAGATTGACGATGGCAGGCCTGCCTTCTGAATGCAGGCCATGCATCAAAAGTTTCAAATGAAGTGTATCTGAGTATATTATCCAAATATTCCGGCAGATCAAGTGGGCTTTTCGAAGGAGGAAAGCCCTGGAGTAATAATCCTTTAACTAAATTCATAGTCAAAAAGGCGCAAAAATTTTTCAGGTTAATTTTTTCTCGCACTATCTGACGTTACGCTGTAAAGCTTGTCTTCAGAAATACTAACCGCAGATTGTACTGAACTGCAGTTTAAGCTGTTATACATCACGTTAACTTCAAACTCAGAGCGCAAGCCCTCCTGAACTTCATCTCGCAGGACTGTGTCCACGTCCTTGCGCAGTTTCTGTTTGTCATCAGGGTTGCAATAGTAATCAGCCGATACAACGAACTTGAGTTGGCCCAGGCTTTCGCCAGACGTTCCCAACGCGTGCACGCATGGATTCGTGAGCAGAGGGCGGGCCTGCTTCAATAATTGTTCCCTCATTTGGTTTATCTTGACCCTTTCCGGATTGTTGGGAGAAATATCTGCAGTACCAGGGCTGCCAACGGATCGAAATACTCTGTTAACTTTATTGTTCAGAGCACCCCGTGCCAGTGGTGTCACGTTTGTATTAATTTTCATTCTATGGGGCGAAATCTGTTTGTCTGGCGAATTTTTCAGTCCTGCTGTTGACGGCGCAGGTTTAATTTCAGCAATAGCGGGAGATTTCAAATTCGACGGGGGGTAAACTGATGATGGCGTATTAGGGGTTCCAGAGTTAGCAATTTGCATAATCACCTCCTTGGGGTGAAGTTAATGTTGGGGAGTCCGGAAATTCAATATCGAAACAAAAGCTTTTTAAACCTGACAATCAAGCATTTCCTGCTGATAAATGATGGTGACTCCATCAATGTTTAATCGGCTAATTGTATATTACAAAATTCTCCATTCCTTTTCATTAACTCTACGGGATGCTCGGGTTTGAATAAATAATAAAAAAATTGGACTTTCTGCGATTGCCACGGGCTGCAGAGCAATAGAAAGCCCTAAATGCCTGATTTAAGCGGGTTATATAGAAATAAAATGTTGTTTTAAAGTTCCCGTTTCTGCAAGTATTTCTGGTGTATAAACGTATGAATTAAATCGCTATTAACCTTGGCATTAAAGGGGTGTGGCATTTTTTCAAAAATTTAAAAGAACCCGGGCATCGCGTTAACTCTGAAATGCCGTTGCCAGGAATGTCAGGAATACTGTCATAGTTGTTAGCTGTTCTAAGGTGATAATCAGTTTAAGAAATATCCGGGCAAGAGGGCAAAAATGAAGGTTTGTTTTGACGCCTTCTTCAACAAGTTTTTGGATGGGAACCAGCCAGCATTATACTGGCCTTATTATGTCATCAATTGCTCTATTAAATTCACCTCATCATCCCTTAGTGGCGTATGCAGGCAATTCAGATCTTGTTGCATATGTGCGGGATCACTGGTTCCTGTCAAGATGATCATTCCCATTTTTAATGCTGCCTGAAAAATGACCTGTGGCCCGGTTAATCCGGATCTGGCCATAATGGCCTGGAACTCAGGCTTTGCTAACAGTTGGGTATTGGCCGTCAGTAATGAGAACCCCTGGTAAAGAATGCCATGTCGATGGCATAGCTGACGGATATTTGCGTCCCATCCGGTTCTGGCAAAGCAGCGGTTTTGCACCAGCATGGGTTTGATTGCTGCCCGGTGGCTCAAAAGCTCCAACTGCTGGTGATTGACATTGCTGACACCCAGTAGTTTTATTTGCCCAGACCGGTGGAAGCCTTCCATTGTTTCCCAGACGGCAAAGTCCCGGTCACTGAGCCCCTGAGACCGGGATGGACCATGGAGCAGGTAAGCATCAAGATATTCCGTGTGCAAGTGCTCCAATGATGAAAGCAAGGACTGCTCGACCTGGGTTTTTGTGTCGGCTGCAGGATTGTAGGGCAGACGGTTGTCTTGTCCTTCTGCGTAGGTGAATTTTGTCTGCAAAAAGAGGTCTTCACGGCGCCTGCCACTGCTTCGGTAAAAGTTCTGCAGTGCTTCCCCAACTCCTTGTTCAAAATAATGTTTGCGCTGGTTGGCGGTGTCTATGGCGGTGAAACCATTATTCAGGGCTTGCATTGTCAGCTCAGACGTGGCCTGTTCTTTCCAGGCTGTGCCGTAGATGAAGCGGGGAATACGGGTATCGTGCAGGGTAAACGGGTTGGCTTCCTGCTGTTCGGTCATCTCCTTGCCTCCCATTGCAATTATTGGCGAAATTATGTCGTCTGGTTTCGGTTGAGATTTACTTTAGCCCAAAGTCGGGCTCTTGACATAGGTTATCATTCCAGCAGGAAATACTTCGAGAACGAAGGTGCCCAATGGCTGAAGAACATCAAGGGAGGACCGCAAAAGCCTTCATCCTGGTTTAAATTGCCGATAGGCTCTGATACTCAGTAAGCACGAAGTGGTCAGTCATGCCACCCACATAGTCCAGAATCAGTCTCGTTCGAAAATACCATTCAAGATCGTTTTGTTCAGCGGGCGAGTAATTTTCCCGACGGATTTGCTGCACTGCCCGAAAATAAGCGGCCTTATATTTTCGGGACAGTCGGTGATTGAGTCGATGCTCGATAAAGTGTTCGCCGTCATCCAGGTTGTCGAGGTTTGAGAATGCGGCTCCGGGAAGTTCCAGAATTGGGCGGTAGATGTCGAGTAACCCCATCAGAGCGGCATATCCGCGAAGCTCTGGTGTTTCTTTCTCTTGACTACTAAACACATGCCGTATAGCTACGGTTTTCAGTGTTCTCAGTGCCAGATGCTGGTCTGAGCCACCATCAATTAATGGCTCATCCAACTTGCCATGAAAAACGTCAGTATGTTTGTGCAGGTAGCGGTTAGCGGCATAGCCGACAAGATCCCTGACCAGCTGTGAGCGTAAATGGCGAATAAAGTTCTGTGGATTGTCTTTGGCAGCATTTTCTGCGGTTTTAATGATTTCCGGCAGGTATCGGCTCTTTTCGCCGGTGAACTCCTGCCACACTTCTTTCAGCCAGAAGCTCAGGCTCCTGAATGACAGAATGCCCTTGTCAACACCATCTTCCAGATCGGCAATGCAGTAAGAAATATCGTCTGCTGCCTCCATGATGTAGACCAGTGGAAAGCGGCAGTTCTCCTCTATCTCAAGATGTTTCCACATGTCCCGGATGAGATGCTGTTCAGAGTAGTAGAAGCCGGGCTTTTTCTGACGGTAAGCAAATCCGGTTGTCTTGTTCTGATAGGGGGGGCGGGTGTATTTGATGGTGGCAGCCAGCTGTGACCAGGTCAGGTTGAGTGCCTGCAGGCTGTGAATGATCCGTAGCCCCTGGGCATTGCCTTCAAACACCGCTAAATCCGGTAACAGTACCTGGTAGAAAAGCTCTGAGTGACCGGTTTGGCCATTGATGGCCGATTGTCTTGTCATTGCCTTATGGTGGCAGGCTTTGCCATGATCCTGAATCCAGCGGCTGAGCGCTGCTTCACCAAAATGGCCGAAAGGTGGATTACCCACGTCGTGCAACAGGCAGGACATTTCTACCAGATTGGTAAAGGCCGTCTCGATACCTTCCAGGCCAAGCTTTGCCAATTCCCCTTTTTGTTTTAGCTGATCCAGAATGGTTTTCGCCAGGTAGCGGCCTGTTTGCTGCACCTCCAGTGAGTGGGTAAGACGACTACGGACAGCTGCATTGGTTTCCAGTGGGTAGACCTGGGTTTTCTGCTGAAGCCTGCGCAGGGCAGCTGACTGAATAATGCGGCCGCGATTACTCTCAGTCTCGGTAATCAGATCTCTGGGCTGGGCGCAGGTTTCAGGACGATCGCAGGTCAGTTTCTTGAGGTAATCCAGAGATGCCATAGTCTTGGTAACCGGTTCGGGTATGTGTTCAGGTTACCATATCTTTCGGCTGTTCCATGAGTAGCATGATTTGCCCGGCTGAACAGGGACCTGCTTTGGGGAAGCAGGTGTGAATTGGTATTAACTTATGTGTGCTTTTTAACCTCAGCCTTTATCTTGTCCCAGAGGGATGCCTGGGGATTTCGGTTACAGAACTCAAGCAGTGTGGGGCGGATAGTTTCAATGCCCTGTACATCGAAAGCGCTATCTTCAGGCTTTCCTGATTTACTGAATGCGGTGGCCCAGCCGATGGCATAGGGTTGGTAGTCATCCTGAAGCGCAAGGTAATCAGCGCAGGTCCATTGCGTGATGGGTTTACTGCTGTTGGTTGGGGTTTTGCCCTTGTCAGAGCTGGCAGCAACGGAATTCAGGGATACAGCGGTCAGGGCCATGGTCAGACCGATAGCTTTCATTTCCATCGTGATTACCTTTTTACAGTCGTAAGCCTGAAAAATTTTAGTTCATGGGTTGTGTTCTGTCAGAAAAGGTCTTTGCTTAACGCAGACTCCGTATCATTGTTCAAATGAGCTATTTTTGATTGCATCCTCTTATGAATGAGACCCTCCCACTATTATTTTGCCGGTTCATTATTTTGCTATAACCAAGTGGTTAACCAAATGAAATCATATTCTCTGACCAAGTTGTCAGTCACTCTCTCCTGCGTTGCTCTGGCTCCTGCATCCATGCAGTCGTGCGGCGTTGCAACTTTGTCACATAGCTGCGGGCATGCGCCTTGCATAGCAACTGCCCACTTAGTCCGAACTATACGATTCCATTTGGTCAACTACTTACTGAACTTCACAAAAATATTATTAATGCTTCTTCTTTTTTTACCTCTGTTAACTGAAGCCTCTGATTTCTATTCTTATATCCCTTTTCTCTACAAGGTTCCGGAGGGAAGCGCAGGCGTGTTCAAGAATGGAAACCAATTTTATGATGACGTCTATCCTGCAGGTGTTTACCCAATCTGGCCTTCGGATGAAGGGTTTGTTGTCAGCATTATGCCTGAGAGGGCCAAAGCCACTGACATTCCCTGTGTTACTGCAGATAGGGTAATAATAACCTTTCCCCAAATGACCGTTCGATATCAAGTGTCTGAACAAGGTGTATTGGGGCTAATTAAAAGATATGGACCTGGTTTTGTAAAAACTCTAATAATCAATCCGTTAAAACAGGGAGTTACCCGTTTATGCGCATCAATGACCTCGGCAGCGATTCACCATGAGGAATTTGCAATGTTAAAGGATGACCTGGGGCATTATTTGGCAGGGCAGCAGAGGGATAAAGGTGTCGGCATATCAATTTGTCATCTTGACATTGAGTTTCCACGGGTACCGGATGTCATTATTGAAAATCATGCTGGCCATAATCCAGATCAAAAGTCTCAAACCCCAACCATTTGCCAACAGCCTTATGAGATTTTCTACACACTGGAAAATGAGCAAGCAGCCTTCAATCGCCTCTGTGGCCCTGTTGGGCAGTTTGATGAACCCTATCAGGGCCCTGTTTCGGCAGGGGATTCAGCAACAGTTCTGGAATCAGTTATTGAAGACGAACTTGCCGGTGGCCTCAGTCGGGTAAACACAAATGATATTGGGCAGGGAGATTATGAGTCACCCAAGGCAGACTGGTCAATTCAGGGGACTATGGACCCATTTATTGATGGGCAGCTCTTTGGAGGTGAAGATGCCGAACCTTTAGAAATCGGCGGGGTTTCCAGTTCAGAACCTGTGGGGGTGGTCACTTTTACCGGGTTGATGCCTGATGCTGTCAAAGAGTTTGACCGGGATCGTTCAGAACCTGCGGGAGTGGTCACTGTTACCGGGATGGTGCCTGATGCTGTCACAGCGTTTGACCGGAATCTGCCGTCAGGGTTGCTTAACAAGGTACCCGATCAAGAGAGGAATAACGAAACGCTTTATCTGCAGATGCAAGACCCGAAGCGCCCCTGGAAACATAACAATAGTCGGCTCTACCTCTTGGGGGACTGGTAAGAGATTGCCTGGAAAAGGGAAGAATGCTCGCCAAATGACGAATTATGCTGTATAAAAAAACAGTATTTTAGTCATTGTCAACCGGATTGTTTTTGTATGCGATTGTTTATCGCTGAAAAGCCCAGTCTTGGGCGAGCCATTGCGGATGTATTGAAAAAGCCCTTGAAAAAACAGGAAGGTTATATTGAGTCTGCTTCAGGCGATGTAGTGACCTGGTGCATAGGCCACCTGCTTGAGCAGGAGGAGCCGGATGCCTATGACCCGGCCTACAAAACATGGAAGCTTGAACACCTGCCGATTGTTCCCGTGCAATGGCAGCTAAGACCCAGAAAGGGCGGCCGGGGGCAATTATCAGTCATCAATAAGCTGCTCAAACGGGCGGATATTATTGTCAATGCCGGTGACCCTGATCGTGAAGGCCAGTTGCTGGTGGATGAGGTGCTGGACTATCTGAAACTCTCCGCCGGGCGTAAAAAAGATGTTCGTCGTTTATTAATCAGCGATCTGAACCCTTCTGCCGTTTCCCGGGCTCTTGGGCAGATGCGATCCAATCAGGAGTTTGTTCCCCTGGCCGTTTCCGCCCTGGCCCGTTCCCGGGCAGACTGGCTTTACGGTATTAACCTGACCCGTGCCTGTACATTGCTTGGTCGCAAGGCTGGCTTTAATGGCCTGCTCTCCATTGGTCGGGTACAGACGCCAATTTTGGGTCTTGTCGCCCGGCGTGATACAGAAATTGAACACTTCCAGCCCAAGCCTTACTTTGAAGTTTTTGCCACGCTGTTAACGGCAAAAGAGGAAACCTTCAAAGCCAAATGGTTACCCAGTGAAGCCTGCCAGAACTGGATGGATGAAGAGGGCCGGGTGTTGGATCGGCGTCTGGCGCAGAATGTGGTGGACCGTATTACTGGTAAGCAGGGGACAGTAAAGCGAGTTGAAGACAAGCGTGGCAAGGAGCCTCCACCATTACCCTACTCGTTGTCGGCACTGCAGATAGATGCTGCCAGACAGCTGCGAATGGATGCCAGGACGGTGCTGGATAGCTGCCAGCGTCTTTATGAGCAGAAACTGATTACTTACCCCCGTTCAGACTGCCGCTATCTGCCCGAGGAGCACTTCTCCCGGGCACCTGAAGTGTTGGCAACTATCCGCCACAATGTATCGTCACTGGGGAAGGCAGTTGACCAGGCATTGCCAGAAAGGAAAACCAGTGCCTGGAATGATAAAAAAGTGGGGGCGCATCACGGGATTATTCCTACATCCCTGAGAACGGATCTTGAACGATTGTCTGAACTGGATCGCAAGTTGTATGGCTTGATTGCCAGGCAGTATGTTGTGCAGTTTTATCCGGATCACAGGTTCAGAAAAAGAGTCGTCGATATCGACATAGAAAAAGGCCTTTTTCGAGCCAGGAGCCGCCAAACAGTAGAGGAAGGGTGGAAGGTCCTGATTAACTCAGGTAAAAGTCATCAGCGTTCCACCGGTGATGAGAATAGCGAGAATAATGAAGAGAGCGTTTTTTTACCAGAGTTGGCCAAAGATGATGTGCTTGATTGTCCTGAAGCCGAGCTTAAGGAAAAAATGACACAGCCCCCGAAACCATTTAACGATGCAACCCTGCTTTCGGCCATGACAGGCATAGCCCGATTTGTTCAGGATAAGGATATTCGCAAGATTCTCCGTGAAACCGATGGTCTGGGAACAGAAGCAACCCGGGCCAGTATTATTGAACTATTGTTTAAACGACAGTTCCTTGAGCGCAAAGGCCGGAGTATTCATGCAACGGCCACTGGCAGAGCCCTGATCAATGCACTACCGGAAAGGATAACCACGCCAGACATGACCGCACGCTGGGAAGCCTCATTGAATGATATTGTTGAGCGAAAGGACAGTTACGGGGCGTTTATGGGCGGGCTGGATCAAGAGCTGAGAGCTTTATTGATGCAAACCATGAACGATGGTTTGCCTTCTGTTGCCGGATTGCCTGCCCCTTCGAAGCAGCCGTTTAAAAGAAAAGGCAGAGGAAAGAGTAGCGGAAGTCGTCGGAAAAAAACATAATTTTTATCCTCAATTTTCTGCCATCCTCGCGACGGGGATGTCCGGTCGGGCGCTATTCCCGGAAAGCCTCCAGGGGGATATTTGCAACAAAGGAACCCCATTCCTTCACAGCTTTTAACAGACGTTCGCAGAGTTCTTGATGGTGTGCACTTTTTAAATATGCGCTGAAATCGATAAGTGAAGAGAGCACTATCGCTGTTTTTGCGAGTCCTTCTTCAGTCTTTTTCAGTTGATCTTCATTAATTTTGGTATCTTCTGATGTGTGATGAATTGATTTGAGTAGACCTTGTTGTTTTCTCTTAAAGGCAATTATTTGCGAGAAACAGAGCTGAACTTCCCGGACTTTTAGTATTGTTGGATTGAGATTTTCTCTGGCAATAACAGGATTCCAGACAGATGAATTATACCTGTATAAACTGATGATATTTTTAATATCCTGAACTAATTTTAATACTCTTGCTTTTATTTCTGATGTAGTTTCCGGGTTTTTATTACCTTCTGTTTTAACTTCTAATTTGAAGAGTGCTGACAGAAATGGCATAGGCAATTTCAAAACAGTGGATAAGGGTTGCAAGGCAGGGGCGTCCCCCAAATCTTCAGGATGGCGTTGCAGTTCTTCAGGTTTCATGGCAGGTTGCAGTGATAGCTTTTGCGATTTTTCTATTAAGGTAATCAAGGCATTTTGAGCTTCATAGAAGTCAGGTTTTATGTCAGAAACATTTATTTTGTCTGTGTCTGGTTTATCGCTATAGGGTGGTTTATCGGGTTTTGGGAGGTCCACTTCGTCAAGACTATCAGCAATTTTCTCTTGTTCAGTTTTACTGGGTGCGATGGTTTTTTCTATCTCAACTTTAATGGATGTTTTTTTTATTCCACAATGGTAACAACAAGCGTTATACAGTCTGCTGAGTTCGTCTTGTGCTGCTATAACTTCCGCACGCTCGTTGTTGTAGTCTTCTGAAGTGGTAAGCGCTGGACTTAATTTTTCTTCTTTCTCCTCAAGTACGGACTTGATGATTTTTTCGAGTTCCGGTATGCCTGTATCTTTTAATCGATTTTCATTATCCACTCTGGAGTATTCATTATTTACATACGAGGCATATGTGCTATTTCGCCTTCTTTTTCTGGGTGAAAATTTATCAGCAGTAGCAGAATCATGATGATCAGGCCTGTGTGTTGAGGAGCCACTGGTTTGGTGGGCAGGCTTTTTGCCCTTTTTTTCGACAACACTTTTGAGAGAGGAGGCAGGGTTGTCACTTGCCTTTCCATTTAACGTTTGCCCAGCAGCTTGAGCTGAATCTGATGGCTGTTTTCTTCTCTTTTTGCTCTTCTGTTTTCTCCTCTTGCGGGTGCAAGGGGTTTGATCATCCCAAGTATAATTATCGTGATGAGGGTTTTTGTTGGCTTCTTTATCAGCATAATCAAGCCGGGCCGCAATTGCTTCAATATGAAACCGGGTTAAACTCGATGGTGAGGAGGCAGGGCCGGTATCGGGCTTGTGGCAGATCTCTTTTAATTTTCTTAGCTCACAAATCCATTTGAAAAGTCCCGGATCTTTATTTTGCATAAGAGTATCGTTCAGTTTCCATCTGAGTTCATTATCTGGTGAATGTCGGAAATTCCAATAAGCCAGTGTTGCTGCTGATGCAGGAATATGAGGGACTATTTCAGTTTCTATCATCCATTGAGGATAAAAGTCTTCTGTGCTGTTTTGGGTTTTACGGTTTTCATAGTCTTGATCGAAAAAGTGTCTATCTATGGGATCGGGACTCCAGGCTCCGGATTGGTACGATTTTTCTATATGGTTAAGTATACTTCCAATATCATTGACCAAATCTAACGTTCCACCAGTTAACAATAGATTGATAGTTTTCTTGACCTCTAATCTCTGTTTATCTGAAAAGCCGTTTTGTGTCAGATAATGATCCACATTTTTTAACAAAATAATCAGCCTGTTGAAGAAGACGCCAGAGCCATTAAGTATCTCAATGAGATTATCATTGAAGTTACAGTGGGTTTTGATTTCAACTATTTCAAGCTGTAGTGCTTCAGGCAAGTGTGCTATCGGGGACTCTGCAGGTGATTTGCTTGTACCTTCGCACTTTTTTATTATGTTGTATTCATTGATATGTTTTGTGTCGTATTGCTGTTTGATTTCCGGTAAAAATGATTGGCCTTCTGCATTGTTGGTATTGTTGTTTGAACTTCTTTCAAATTTTTCATTTGTTGTTATAGAAGATGCTGGTGTTATTGAATTCATGGCTTAAGTCATTGACTATCCGGTTTGATAAATTTTTGATTGCATAACTAATGAATAGTTTCATGTTTCTATAAAAATCATTGAAATTCAGTAATCCAAGTGTGATAACCACATGCTAACCAGCTTGAGAATTTGGTTATAAATAAATGGCTAGGCAAACTGCTGTGGGTTTTTACCCGTCATATGATGATAAAATTCCTGTATTTTTTTCAGATCTGACTCGTAGTTTCCAGTAGTGAAGAACATGGGGCCAAAGCCGCCAACCTTCTTTTTATAATCCAGAAAGCCCAGTGCAATGGGGACTCCGGCACCGTGAGCGACGTGGTAAAAACCACTTTTCCATTGACGAACCTTGTTACGAGTGCCTTCAGGGGGAATGGCGACGGCAAGGTCCGTGCAGTTGTGGAAGGTGTCGACCATTTGCTGGACCAGCCCGTTGGCTTTGCTGCGGTCAACCGGAATTCCCCCAAGCCATTTCATGATGCCGCCAAAGGGCCCCTTGAACAGAGAGTTTTTTCCCATCCAGTAGATATGAATGCGAAAACTGAAGGCAAAGGCAATGATCAGAATAAAGTCCCAATTACTGGTATGGGGTGCCGCGATAATAACGTACTTCCGGGCATTGGGGCGCTGGCCTTCCAGCTTCCAGCCGAACAGCTTCAGACCAAGGCGGGACAAGGTGCGAAAACAGTTATTAACGACAGGCGTATCAAAAATCGTACGGCGCATTATTGTGTAACCTGACCTTGATAAATAGCCACAGTATTATGCACCGGGGCTATCTGGATGCGCTACCCTTTCTTCAGTGCGTGTCTTTTCAACAGACAGCCATGGCTTAGTTATGGGAGTGCAGCTCATCATTCAGCTCAATGGCTGATTTGTTGGTGAGGCATTCCAGGGCTCCGGTCAGGGAGTTTCTGCGGAACAGCAGATCGCTCTTGCCTGAGAGGTCCCCTGCCTTAACCACTTCAACGACGTTTTTCTGGTCATCAAGCACCTGAACCTTACTGGCAGCGGTCAGATAAAGGCCGGCTTCGATAATGCAGCGGTCACCCAGGGGAATGCCCAGGCCGGCATTGGCTCCGATCAGGCAGTTTTTACCGACGGAGATCACAATGTTATTGCCGCCTGAGAGGGTACCCATGGTGCTGCAGCCACCACCAAGATCAGAGCCTTCACCAACCATGACACCGGCAGAAACACGACCTTCAATCATGCTTTTGCCTTCGCTACCGGCGTTGAAGTTAATAAAGCCTTCATGCATGACGGTGGTGCCCTCACCCACATAAGCCCCCAGGCGAACCCGGGCAGTATGGGCAATACGGACACCTGCAGGCACAACGTAGTCGGTCATTTTCGGAAATTTATCCACGGAGTTGACACTCAGGATCCGGCCCCGGGCACGGGCGGCGAGCTGGCGGGCTGGCAGTTCTTCCAGGTCAATGGCTCCGTCACTGGTCCAGGCGACATTGGGCAGCAATGGGAAAATGCCCTGAAGGTCGGTGCCGTGTGGCTTGACCAGACGATGTGACAAAAGGTGCAGCTTGAGATAAGCCTCGGGGGTGCTGGTGGGCGCCTCATCGGTTGCCAGAATGGTGATCACCCGGGGTTGTCCACTCTCTTCCAGGCTGCGGGTGATGGTGGCCAGTTCCGTTTGTTCGATATCGACAAACAGGTCTTCCAGGGCGTGCAGGGTTTTGCTATCAAGCTCAATAAACGTATTGCCACGGTGGTAACCAACCAGTTTGGCAATACTCTCCAGCAGCTCAGGCGCTGGATGGAGAATAGGCTTTGGGTAGAATACTTCCAGCCACTGGCCATTACGGTTTTTGCTGCCAACACCAATGGCCAGGCTGAAATGCGGTTTGTTCATTATCACTCCTTCAATTAATCAGGACGTTTGTTATAAAAACAAGTTGCGGTATTGTTCTTCAGAAAAGCCCAGAAACTTCTGGTTGCCCGTATCCAGTAAAGGGCGCTTGATTATGGCGGGTTGCTCCAGCATCAGGGTAATGGCCCGCTCGGCATTAATGGCTGATTTTTCTTGTTCGGGAAGTTTCCGCCAAGTGGTTCCCCGGCGGTTTAGCAGTGCCTCCCAGCCCAATTCATCGGCCCATTGTTCAAGCATATCTTGCGCTAGGCCGTCTTTCCTGTAGTCATGAAAATGGTAGGCAATACCAGCGGCTTCCAGCCAGCGGCGTGCTTTCTTTATGGTGTCGCAGTTGGGTATACCGTATAGATAGTAGTATACATTCGACAAGGCAATAAACCCTTTGTTAAGTGCTCTTAAAGTTAGGTCTTAGTCAAATAATACAAACAGGATTGCCTCTCAATCAATCTTGTTTTACGATCAGCACGATTACCTGTGACATCGGGGAATAAGTGCAGCAGTACACTGCGCAAAAAACCGAGGGGCCAAGACCTAACGGCCAGAGTGAGCTGGTAATTACCGCTGAAATGCGGAACTACTCATTGTTAGGTCAACACATGAAAACTTACACCCTCGCCATCCTGGCCCACACCTGCACCACCTGCGCCACCAACTCCATCCTGCGTTACACCACCATTACAGCCAACAACCACAAGAAGCCTGCACGCTGGCTGCCCAGATAGGCGCGCTGGTATGCGGCTGGAGGGTGGTTGCATGAAACACATCAAGATCGATGACCAACTGTTTACCCGGTTGCAAGCCCTGTTTGAAGCACACCAGGCATCGGACAGCGTTTCCCACTACGACGACGTGCGCGACATGATCTATCACATCCTTCACCGGGTGGCCAGTGCCAACGGTGCCAGCATGGGCAGCCAGGCGGCTGCTTTATTGAACATCCTGAATATTGAGGGTGAATCATGAAACTGACTACTCGCAACCTGCGCCGAGAAATGGCCGAGCTGACCCACGAGGCGACCGAGCGTTATGCCGGTCTGCTGATTTCACAAGTTATTGAGGGTGGCAAACTGCTGCCCGGGTACCGGTTATTACTGGTGCCCATTATCCACGGTTACTGGTGTCTGGAAGACCGGCTGGTGATCAAGAACCTGGATGGTGAGCCCCGGGTGGTCGCCAGCCCGAAGACTGCCATGAACTTTGCCGCTCGCTACGGATTCAAACCTCACCATGTGCAGTTTATGCAGTTCAGGGAGGTGCGCTGATGAGCGATACGAAAAAGAAAGAGCGCGGCGTCTGGGTTACCCGGGCGCAGATGCGCCTGACCGGGTCGCCGGACTGTGCCCTGTTTCTGGCGCAGTGTGTTTATTGGTCACACTGCAAGACGGTTGAACAACGTTCTGGCTGGTTTTACAAGACCCGCAATGAATGGCAGGCCGAGACCTGTTTGTCCCGCTACAAGCAGGAGAAAGCCCGTCGACGGCTGAAAGCGCTGGGTCTGCTGCAGGAGCGCCACGAACGGCGTAATGACGGTATCCGGTTGTGGTACCGGATTAACCTGGGACTGCTGAACCGCAAGCTGAATGCTTTGGGTGAACAGGTGGATTTGGGGGAATCCTCTTATTGTCTGGACGTTCAGTCAGAAAAAACAGGCATTAAAGAAGTAAATAGTGATATTGATAAAAACGGTTCTGAGCTTACTGAACCGTGCTCTACAGACAATAGTGAAAAAGAGAATGAAATACTTCTTTTAAGCGGTTTTTCTAGTACTAATGTACCAGATAATAACCATGAAGAGACGACTGACTACCAGTGTTTTTCACTGAACCCGGAAGATTATTTGTTTTGCCATGTTTTCATTTACCAGTTTGTGAAGACCCAGCTGCACGGCACCGTACTGCGCAGCCACTGGCAGCTCTACGGTCTGGCCCATGAAGACCTGTTCAACCGATTTTGTGAGTTTATTGAACAACACGGCCAAACCATGGTGGACTGGTATTGGCAGAATGCCGCGCTCGAGGTGCCGACCCTGACCGGTGATGATATTACTTTCTGTAACATTGCCGGTCGGGGAATGCATGCGTCAGCTTGATTTATGGTCAGTCGGTCAATCGTTAATAAACGACAATGACTTAACAAAAAAGCCACCGTTAAATTGTCATTCTGAGGATGCGTTTATCCGGCAGTTTTACGGCCAAAATTTTCTGAACGGTTGGTTAAAAGTGAAGGAAAAACGCTCTTTTAAAACGGTTATAAAGGATTAGGTTTTTTAGCTAACAAAGACTATTAAGAAATCTCTTTTTTGCATGCACAGAGCGAATTAAATCATTAACTGCCAAAAAATCCTGAAAGCCTTGGCGCACTAAGGGTAGAGCCTGATAAATAATTGCTAATTAAATGCTAATTAACTGCTATTTAACTACTAATTAAATATGAAAAATTTCAGTGAAGTTTTAAAAGTTGGTTTTTATATAACTGCTGGCTTGTCGGCAATCCTGTCTATTTTGCTGCTGACCTCGGTGGCTGACGGGTGGTTTTCCTGGTCGATTCTGGCCGCCATGGCGCTGGTGTTCGAGCTGGGTAAATGGTGTTCAGTGTACGACCAACGACGTTGGATAGCGGGTCTGTTAATCACCGTTTCGGTGCTGGGATCGGCCGGGGGTTTGCACCGGGCACTGACCATCAATTTGGACAGTGCGAACCACATCGATCAGGTGCGCGAATTGGTCAGTGAAGAGATCAAACAGAACAACCAGGCCATTGCCACTTACCTGACCCTGGACCGGATCCGCAACCATGCCCAGCCATTGCAGCAGCGCAATGCCGAATTGCGCGACCAGCTGGCCAATCTGCCACAGCCGGAGGTCTCCGAACTGGCATCGGTGCTGTCATTGCTGGCCAATGTTCTGAACGTACCAACGGACATTATTACCGGCGCGGTGATCCTGCTGCTGGCCGGGTTGCTGGATACATTGGGCGTGCTGTTTATGGTCCGGCCAGTTGACGATGACACTGACACCGATGTCGGCAACACTATTGACGAACCGTTAGCACCCAAAGCCAGGAACCTGGAAACTCTGTCCCACAGTTACCCGGCGTTCAAAAAAATGCAGCTGTCCCGGCGTGACAGCGGTAAAGAGGTGTTGAGCCAGCGGGCCTGCATTCGCGAGGGTTACCGTGACAAACAGGTCCGTGGGTATTTTCAGAAGTTGGTGACAGAGGGGATTATTACCAAAAATGGTGGCCAGTATGACTGGCCCGAACATAAGGCGCAGGTCAGACAGCTGTTTTGATCTACCGGTGATGGCGGGGAAGATTTTCCTTATTTACGCGATTCAGTTTTTCCCGGACCGCATCACAAATAAAGGCATTGACCGATTTTCCCGGCTGGCTGTTCACCAGTAAGCCAATTTGCCGGTGAAGCTCTGCGCCAAGACGAACGTTCAGCACTCCCTTGAACGGCTTGTCCGGCTCTTTACCCAAAGCGGCGCAATCCTCCAGATAGTCATCCACCGAACGTTGGAATTCCTGTTCCAGAGATGTCAGTGTGTCTGCCTCGTAAGTCACCAAATCACGGATAAACGCCAGCTTGCCGTACAGTGTGCCGTCTTCAATCTGCGGTTCAATGGTGCCCTGGTATCCTTTGTAATTGAAATACTGGGTCATGAAAAATAATCCTGCTGGTTCAATGCTTCGATCAGGTCTTTCAACGCGCCTCCTTTGAGATGGTTTTCCGGGTGAGGCCGGTGAAAGCGAAGCATGTGTTTATTCGATTTATGGTAAAAACGCACCCGCGAACCGGACATCTCTTCTTTCTGGTAACCCAGTGCCGTGAGAAGCCTGACCACATCTTTCCAGGGAAAGGTTTTCGGGTTGCCCTTCAGTTTTTCCAATAGCTTGTGGTGCTGCAACGATAGCGACCTCCTGTTGTAACTGATTTTAGTTTCATTATTTGCGATTTTGCAAATTGTGAATGGTTATCGTTTGTTGCTTGATCAGTGGCAAATTTCAGAATCCTGAATACACTTTCTGGTTCAAAGGTGTGGTAATGAACAGACAGGCAATATTTGTACTTATGAGCCGAACCAAACCTCAACGATCCGCAGCCAGGAAGTTATTGGGCAAGCCGAAGGGCAAACTGGAACTTATTGATTTCAGCCAGCACCCGGCACCGGACTGGATGACCAGAGCCTACCGCAATAACCGCTATGTGGTGATGATTGAAGACGGCGTGGCCATGAGCAACGGAGCAACCGCCATCAAGGCCATGGTGCAGCGGCATGATGACAAACCGATACCGAACCACTGGCGGGAAATGCAAAACATTAAAAATGAATTGTTCGGACCCGACGCCATGGGCATTGAGTATTACCCACCTGAAAAGCAATTGACGGATAAAGCCAACATTTACTGGTTATGGGTCTTTCCGGACGGTGTGCTGCCGGTTGCCGTGTAATGACTAATAGCACACCGATTTTTGTATTTGGCAGCAACCTGGCTGGCTTCCACGGCAAAGGTGCTGCCCTGTATGCCAGAAAACACCACGGTGCCGAGCAGTACACCGGCATCGGCCGCACCGGCAATGCCTATGCCATACCGACCAAGGACCATCGGTTGAAAACCCTGCCGCTGATCGATATCCGGCATTATGTCAATGGCTTTATTGCTTATGCCAATAACCACCCTGACCTTGAATTCAAAGTCAACCGAATCGGTTGCGGACTGGCGAGCTATAGAGATCAGGACATTGCGCCGATGTTTCAGACAGCACTTAATAACTGTCGTTTGCCCGATGGCTGACGTTTATAACCAAATCGACTTGAAAACCCGTCAATTAAACCTACACTAAACACCTACGCTAGGAGTCGAGCGCCTGTGTCCAGCGTTTGACCCAATAGCGCCTTTGCGAACTTTTACAACCCACACGACCGTGGGTTTTTTTATGCCTGGTCAAATCACCAGACAATGGCCAGGCATCACCACACCTGACCGGTATTTTCATCAGCAAATTATGAGATACGATTTTTAAACAACCCGCATAATGCACCGACTCAGATTGCTTTGCCTTTTGACCGTGATAATGACACCAGCTTGCAACCACCTGCAACGCCCCATGACCGGAGCCACCCTGCGGGCCGCACTGGATGAGTGCCAGGAGAACGACCTGGCTTCATTGGTTTACATCCGCACCGATAGCAGCGTTATAGGCGTGCGCTGCATACCCAGAAAAGACCAGGTTGCCCGCACCATCCGCATCCGGCCTTACACACCCATGAAGATCATCCGGACGTTTACCGAGACCGAAGAGGTCGTTGAATAATGCCTGATCGAATCGCCCGGCCTTGCCGCGTCAAAAGTTGCAGCCACCGAACCACGCTGGACCATGGCTATTGTGAGCAGCACAGTGACCGGCAACGTATTTACCAAACCGGCAGACTCAACGGCTGGCGTAACTGGCGACAGGGCAACAGTTCCCACCGTGGTTATGGCCATCACTGGGTAAAGCTGCGATCACAGGTTATGCGCCGCGATGGCTGGCTGTGCCAAATGTGTCGGCAGGCAGGGCGATTCACCAAAGCAACCTGCGTTGACCATATCAGGCCGAAGTCGCAGGGCGGGGACGATGCTTTGAGCAACCTGCAAAGCCTTTGCGACACCTGCCACCGCCTGAAGACGCAAGCCGAATCCAACGCCCGGCCCTGTTGTGGCGCGCGTCCAGCACTTTTTTTATGCATGCAACTTTTGCTAAATACTGTATGAAAAAACAGTGAAAATCAAAGAATTGGATATAAGTCACCTGAAAGCCTGCCCACGCAATGCCAAACGGCACGACGCCGCTCAAGTTCAGCAGATTGCCCGCAGTATTGAAGTGTTTGGTTTTAACAACCCGGTGCTGATCGACAACGACGGTGAAATCATTGCTGGCCATGGTCGCTTTGCAGCGGCGCAATTGTTGCAGCTGGAAAAGATACCCTGCATTGTTTTGGACCATCTGAATGACGAACAAAAACGCGCTTTTCGAATTGCTGATAACCGGCTGTCCGAACAAGGGGGAGGGTGGGACGAAGATTTATTAATGCTGGAGCTGTCTGAACTCAAAGCCGTTGACTTTGATACGGAGATCACCGGCTTTAACGACCAGCACTGGCAGAAAATGCTGCCAGAAAAAATGACCCGCAGTACCGATCAAGACGATAAGATTCCTGATTTGCCGGACAATAACGATACCTTGTCACGCACCGGGGATGTCTGGCTACTGGACAACCACCGGTTATTGTGTGGTGACAGTACCATCCAGCAGGATATGCGGAAGTTGGTTGACGGTCACTTGGTTGACTGTATCTGGACCGATCCACCCTATAACGTGAATTACCAGGGTGGTACTGAAAAGCAATTGACGATCAAAAACGACCGGATGGAGTCGACGGCTTTTTGCCAGTTTTTGTCGCGGATATTTGAAAACGTTTTTGCTGTAGCCAGAACCGGCTGCCCGATTTACGTCGCCTACGCCGACAGTGAAAACGTCAACTTTCGTAAAGCCCTGACCGACACTGGCTGGAAACTATCGCAAACCCTGATCTGGATGAAACAGCACTTCAAATTGTCTCGGCAAGATTATCACTGGCAACACGAACACATTATCTATGGCTGGAAAGAGGGCAGCAAGCACAGCTGGTACGGTGGCCGGACACAGACCACCATCATGGACGCCAATTTAATCCTGGACGACATGAGCCATGAAGCTTTGCTCAAGTTGGCCAAGAGCTGGCAGTACGTGATTGCATCAACCGTCATCAAGGCAAAGAAACCCAATACCAGCAAAGAGCACCCGACCATGAAACCGGTGGCGCTGATCATGCGCATGCTGCAGAACTCTTGCCAGCCAGGTGACCGGGTGCTGGACCCTTGCGGTGGTTCAGGCAGTACCCTGATTGCCTGTGAAAAACTGAAACGCCACGCATTGCTGATGGAGATCGATCCCAAATACTGCGACTTCATTATACGGCGCTGGCAAACCTTTACCGGCAAGGACGCGGTGCACGAAACCACAGGACAGACCTTTACCATGAAAGAACAACAGGTGGTTTGATATGGCAGCCCCACACCCACTGCCCACCAATCTGAAAGTGATGCGCGGTACGGCGCAGCCCTGTCGATTGAACGACAAGGAACCCAAGCCACCGATGGCTGATATCTCCATGCCCGACGGCTTGAGCAAAGAAGAGCAACAATATTGGCAACAGGTTGCTGGCCATTTGCAAAAGGCCGGCGTGCTGACGGTGATGGACGTGCAGGCATTGAAACTGTACTGCCGGATCTATGCCAAGTGGCAAGAAAGCAATGACAAACTGGACAAATACGGCCCGGTAATCAAAACCAAAACCGGCCATCCGGCGTTGTCACCGTACTTCAAAATCTCCCAGAAGTACCTGGACCAGCTGCTGGCGATCCTGCGTGAATTTGGCATGACACCCAGCAGCCGCACCCGCATCCACACCAACAGCGACAAACCTGACGACGACTACGAAGCCTGGCAAAAAAAACGGCGGATGGCCCGTGAAGGTGTTTGATTCATTCACGCCACCAGTCTCAAAGAAACAGGCCATCCGATTGTGCAACCAGTCCATCCGCAGAATGCTGAATAGCTATCGGCATGGGAAAAACACAAACTATCCGGCATTAATCCGCAAACGAATCCATCTGCGTCGCTGGATAAACGAATCAGGACGAACAGAATTTACCCGGGAAGAACTCGGACTGGCAAAACCGGGTTGGTTGTTACAACAAATCGGGGCTGTCAGCGCATTAATTCCAAAAACAAACCGGTATTGTTGATGGCAATTCAGAAACGCTACACTCAACAAGAAATCAAGTTTTTAAAAGACAACGCAGGAAAAATCAGTGGCCCGGCAATAGCACGACAGTTAAACCGTGGCATTGGATCGATAAGACATAAAGCCAGACACCTGTCCATCAGCTTGCGTTTATATGGCGATTACCATTACAAAACTAAAATTTTGGACAATGAAATTGAGTTGATTAGAGAGCTTGCAGACCATGGAATGTCCTACCGGAAAATTGCTGATAAATTCGAAACCACGACAGATTACGTTTACCAACTGGTTGTATTTAAAAAAAGACGTGGTCCATGTGGTCCATAAAAGTGTTTAGTGGCCAGACACTGGGAAGACGCCTGGCATTATGCCTGGAAGATAATTGATGGGGAGATACTTGCCTGTAAATGGGTGCGCCTTGCCTGCCAGCGATTCATTGACGACATGCATTATGGCCATCAACGTGGCCTGTCATTCAGTCCGAAAAAAGCCCAGGACATTCTGGATTACTACGACCTGACGCCCCACATCAAGGGCGAATGGGCAGGCCAGTCCATCACTCCCAGCGACTGGCAGACCTTCGCGCTGGTTAACCTGTTCGGCTGGTACCGGGCAGACGGCACCCGGCGGTTTCGCAGTGCCTACATCGAGGTTGGTCGCAAGAACGGCAAAAGCACTTTCGTTGCACCTGTCGGCCTGTACATGCTCAAGGAAGACGGCGAGGCGGGCAGCGAAGTCTACAGCGCCGCCACCAGTCGCGACCAGGCGCGCATCGTGTTCGACGCCGCCCGCGACATGACCCGCCAGTCCTCCCTGCGCTACCACCTGCAGGCGTTCAATCACAGCGTCTGCCACGAAGCCAGCGCCAGCAGCTTCAAGCCGCTGGCCAGCGACTCCGACACGCTGGAAGGCAAGAACACCCACTGCGCGATCATCGACGAACTGCATGCGCACAAGAACCGTCGTGTATACGACGTGCTGGAGCTGTCTTTGGCTGCCCGCCGACAGCCATTGTTGCTGGTCATCACCACCGCCGGCAGTGACCGCACCGGCATTTGCTACGAGGTGCGCAACTACCTGACCAAGGTGCTCGAGGGCGTCATCGACGACGACAGCTGCTTTGGCATGATCTACACTTTGGACGACCCGGAGCAATGGAAAGATCCCGACCAGTGGATCAAGGCCAACCCGAACCTGGGCATTTCGGTCAAGCTGGAAGACATGCAGCGCCTGTGCCAAAAGGCGCAACAAAACCCGGCCGCCGCCAGCGAATTCAAACGCAAGCGGCTGGACATCTGGGGAGCCGGTGAAGACGTCTTTTTCAACATGGAATTGTGGTCACGATGTCCAGCGCTGGCCAGCGAAGCGCAGTTGCAAACCATGCCCTGCTACTTCGGCGTTGACCTGGCCAGCAAGCTGGACATCACCGCCCTGGTGGCGCTGTTCTGTGACGGCGACCGGCGCTATCACATCAAGGTGCATTTTTGGTTGCCAGAGGTGCAGACAGACGACCAGCGCAGCGGCAAGTCGCACCATGTCCAGCAGCTGTATAAAGCCTGGGCGGAACAGGGACTGCTGACATTAACACCGGGCCAGATCGTCGATTACGACGCCATCCGCCAGACCATTAATGACTGGGCCGATCAATACCACCCACTGGAGATTGCCTACGACCCGTGGGGCGCCACGCAACTGGCTACCCAGCTGGCGGAAGAGGACGAACGGGTCATGACCGAGGTGGGCCAGACCGTCAAACAGCTTAGTGACCCGATGAAAGAGATTCAGGCACTGATCATTGACGGCCGTTTGCACCACGACCAGCACCCGGTGATGAACTGGATGATGTCCAACGTCACCGCCCGGGTTGATCGCAACGACAATGTTTTTCCCAACAAAGACTCACCAGACAACAAGATTGATGGCCCGGTGGCCCTGATCACTGCCATGTCCCGCGCCATGATAAGAGAAAATGTGGGTTACCACGACACACCAATACCTGATTTTGTAATGAACGGATGAAATGGTTTAACAGCAAACGACAATTACAGCAGGAACTAACCCGGGTTAAACAAGAGCTGGCCACCATCAAGGCCGAAGCGGACGCCGCTGAAAGCAGGGGCCGCACGTTTGAAGAACTGATGGACGTGCTGGGCATCCGGTCTCACTCCGGTTCGGTAGTTAACCACCAGACTGCGCTGCAGGTCGCCGCCGTGTTCGCCTGCGTGTCGCTGATCTCCGGTGCCATCGCCTCGATCCCGCTGAAAATTTACCAGCGCAAAGCCGATGGCATCCGGGAACAAAGCGACCACCATCCATTGTTGCTGAAACTTTGTCTGGAACCGTCGCCCCTGGTCACCGCTTTGGTGTTCTGGGAGACCCTCGTCACCGACATGCTGCTGGACGGCAACGCCTACGCGGTGATTGACCGCGATCTCAATGGCCGGGTCCGGCGGCTGATTTACGTCAACCCGGCCAGCGTCAATGTCCGGCTGGTCGAGGGCGAACTCAGT
>NZ_JAHHPO010000692.1 GCF_024606365.1 Endozoicomonas sp. ONNA2 | reverse complement strand
TACCGTTGACTCGACAAGAGCACAAAGGAAAAGAAAAGCTCTTCTTTGTGCTCTTCGTGTGCTTCGTGTTAGATGCTTAATGTCTATCGTAAGATGCTACCTTAACTCATACACGTTCAGGTTGGTAGGTTCGCAGTAATCCGCACTCCCTGGCGCTGCACTGATGTTCCCCAAGAACTCCCCGGCAGTCAATGGCACCTCTTTCTTGTACGGACCGAGCAGAGCTTTCAAGTTGTTCAACTTTTGCCTGTCGTCATTGCTGTGATCATTTAACGTCTCCCAAAACACACCCAGGGTATCGCCGAAGTACTTCGCCACGCCGTTGGCTACATACTTTTCCGTGTCGACCATTGCGATGGGGCAATAATTTTCAGGTCTTGGAATTATATAAAAGTACCTGGCATCAACTAATGGTTCTGGCACAGAAAAAGTAATGGCATATTCTTCTTCCCAGGAATAGTGACTGCTGTAAACTATTTCATTTTCATAATGCCTAGAAACCTCAAATATTTTGTATAAAAGCTGAAAATCGGAAAAGTATTTATCAAGAAATTCGTTTATCTTGGTACTTCCCACAAAGAAGAAGTACTCATTTGGTGTATTCAAAGCTGGCGTCTCTTCTGAATTAATAGTCCGTTGGATCGCATTGGCTGCCTCTTCAGCAAGCCCTTCCTGGGATAGCTTGTCTCTGACCTGTCTGGTGAAACGGGCTTTAACATCTACATTTTTAGCATGCCCGCCCAAGGTACAATACACATTGCATTTTTTACTGTCCTTTAATTCATTACAGATCTGCACCCGAATTTGATCCAATAGTTGTACCCCTGAAGGTATTAAGCGACTACCTGGTGTTGATGCGATTTCCATGCCCACAGCGCCTTCTGGATTATCTCCGGGCATCCGGGCATTTACATCAGCCGCTGGTATTGGATGGATATCTCTTGCCCCATGTCGGCGGTTCAAACTGGAGTGTGCCTCTGCATGGTTTGAACCCTCTGTGTGTGTATCGGAAAAAGTAGCAGACTGCATCGGGGATATGTTCATCTTGTCAGTTTCCTCGCTTGAATAAATTGCTTGAATAAATTCAGATTGCCGCTTGTTGGTATTGGCTGTTGAAAACCAGGGAGCCGAATTTGTTTATGCTTGATTGCTCACAAACCTCGCTACGGGGTCGCCGAGACGGGGTCGCCCAGACGGACGGGCGCTACTCCCCGGCATCCCCATCAGTCGTTCCCCTGATACGGTTCAAAAACGTCCCGGCTGTCAGAACCGCCTGCCTGTTTTTTGGCAAGGTATTGTCTGGCGCACCACTCAGGGTGTTCGGGCTTAGCAGGGCTGTTAATTTTGCTACCTTTTGTCCATCGTCAGCATCTTTATCATTTACCATTGCCGATATAACACGGATGGTATCTGAGAAATGAACCGCCATTCTTTTGCTCAGATACTTTTCCTTGTCCACAAAAGCTATGGGTAATAAGTCTCCATATTCTGGTGGAGTTCTCGGGATTATATATAAGTACCTGCTATCAACTAATGGTGCTGGCACTGTGTGCGTAATAGCATACACTCTTTCCCAGGAATGCCGTTGTCTGAAATGGGTTCCATGGGAGGGCATTGAAATTTCAAACACGTCTTTACTGAGCATAGGGCTGTTTAAGAGTTCCTTAAGAAAGTTATTTACTTTTACACTTTCCACAAAGAAAAAGAATTCATCAGAAGGGTGTGAAGCTGGTGTATTTTTTACCCTGAGAGTGCGCACGATTGAATTGTTTAATTCATGAGCAAGCCCCCCTTGCCGCAATTTCGATTCCACCTGTGCAGTGAAACGCACCTTTACGCTTTTCTCCCTATACCCATGTAAAGTACTAAACACTTCGCAGTTTTTACTTCTTTTGAGCTCACTGGCGATCTGTTTGCGAAGTTTTTCTCTTAACTGTACGCCCGTGGGCAGTAAACAACGACGACCGCGTATCGATGGGATTTCCTGGTGCACGGCACTTTCTTGTTCTGCTGTTCCGACCTGAGTATTGACACTGGCCAGTGGTACTTGGCCGACGTCTCTCGACCCGGGCCATGATCTCGACCTGGGCCTGGCATGCATCTCATGGCGATTGGCAGCCTCTGCGTGTGAGTGGGCAGAAGCAGCCAGCGGACTTGACGATATGTTCATCTCGCTACTCTTTATTGCTTGTTATTACCTGGATCTGTTGGCAGTGTTTTTGTGAGTGTTTTTGTGAGCTTCACTGACCCTGCCTTTTATGCTGTATTTCTTGATTGTATCTATAGCACATTTTGTAGAAGAGTATGAGATCAGCCGTTCACGGCGGTAATTGTTTCAGACCGGTTTCGTTCCTGAGTTGCGGGTTTTCACGGCAAAAGTATTTACATTGCGTCTTCAACTTTCATTTTTTGCAGACGCATCTAAGCTGTTCTGACAATGCAAAAAAGAAATAGATAACCATTGCGGCAGGTTTTTAAATGAATACAAACTTGATTCCTTCAGGCTATTCTCCATCGGGTAATCGCAGCAATAATGAATATCGCAGCAATAATGAATGCAGCAATAATGAATATTGTGCCAGCAGCAAGGTGCCGGTTCACCAGGGGCGGGAATTAAGCGTACATCGGGCTGCCCCCAAAAAACTCTCCTGCTCCACCGCTCAGCATACATCTCCATTGCCACCAGCGATCGATGACAAGGTATTAACCGGTCGATCAGCGACAACTGTTGTACAGCCTGAGCATAACGGCTTTGCAGCACCGGCGGCCGGTATTCCTTCAGCCAGTGAATGGCAGCAACTGGATGCGTCTCAACGATCCCGGCTGGCCCTCTGTCTGTTAGACCAGCTGGCATCTGTTGATTTCGCCACAACATGTAAAGTATTGAACTTTCTGCTCGAGGAGTATCAGCAAGCAGTTGATGCAGGCAGGCTTCAAGTGAATTCGGAACAGGCCCTGCAATCTGCCAGTCTGGCTTTGGCAAAACTTGGCATGATAGCCGATGACAGTGGTCAGCTATGTGGCCAGCATGACCAGGGCTTGAGATTCCTTCTGGGCGACCGCGGCCAGCTATTTCTCAAGACACTGGCACAGGCAGGCCTGACCCGCAGTCAGTCTGCCTTGCTCCTGGCTTGCTATGTTAACACCCCCTTGCTCATCGACATTATGGCACGTTGTGAAGACTACTGGGCTGATCAGCTGTCTGGCCCTGAAATGACCACCGGGCAATTAATGGCTCACTGGCACTGTCCCGGTACCGATGAGTCCGGCCACAGCTTGTGCCGCAGCAGTCAGGGCAACCCGGCAAATACTACTGGTATCAGCGGCTGGTTGACGTCCATGGTTGCCTGGGCAGTGCTGCCCACGGAAGTTTCAGGCAATGCAGCGTCCACGATAGCTCCTCCGACAGGACCATGTTGCCGCAAGGGTGATCCTGGTCAAACAGGTCAAAAAGGTGAGGACGGGGATCCAGGGGACGTTGGAGAGATAGGAACTCCTGGTAAAAACAAATTGCGTGGCCCAAAGGGCGACAGTGGTAGTTGTAATTCAGGAACAGAAGAGCGGCCAGCCTGCCCGGAAGGTGAGGCGGGTCCGCAAGGGCCAAGGGGTGCGCCGGGGCAGCAAGGCTTGAAAGGTAATATGGGGCTACCAAGCGCAAAAGGTGATATGGGGCTGCCAGGCCCAAGAGGTGATTCGGGGCTGCCAGGCCCGGCTGGCCCTCCGGGACTTCCGGGAAAAGTGCCCAGTTGCGGATTTAGGCATTGTACCGACAGCCTGTTGTCTGGAGCCATTGGCGGTGCAGGGGTAGTGGCTCTCGCCGGAGCGATTTATGGGGGTTACAAACTCTATCAATGGTCAAGCTGTCGAGCGCCTGCTGCAGGCAAGGCTAAACGGGATATTGCAAGGCCGACCACCAGGCCTTCTGTTGATATTGCGGCAGAAGAGCCCAGGGAAATGTCGGGGGGCATGAAAGTCCGACAGAGGATTGAACAATTCGAGAAGGGTATTATTTGAGGACCTGAAATAACTTCGACATTTCTACTCTGTAGACGCTACCCGCTTCCCGCTGCCCGCAAAAGCACAAGTGGTTCCAGCTTATCGGGAGGCGGGCGGCGGGTAGCGTCTGTAGAAATGTAGAAGTTATTTCAGGACAGCTCCTAAATAGAAAAAACATCTCAAATAAATCTTGTCCTGATAATTTTTTTGGAACTTTATAACCAGCTAATGGTCTATATCTTTGAAGACTCACCAATAATGGAGACAAGATATGGACGAACGTCATCCGTTAAATTTTGCTGTTGTCAGGGAAGATCCGAGCCCGGAGATCAACAGTATTGAAAAAAACCGGGGAACGAGCGCCTTGGTGGTCGCCTCAGGTGGCTGCACGGCACTTGCCCTGAAAAATACGTTTCCTCATTTACAGGTTGATCTTTTTGATATCAACCCTACCCAGTTACAACATGTTAAAAACAAAATAACCGCCATTAAAAACAAGGATTACCGATTATTAAATATTGAAAACAGCGATCCTTCAGGACTCAATCAAAATGGCGTATTCGAGGGTTATTTTCGAATCTTTCGCCAAATCTTTATCGAATTTATCAGTTCAGAAAGTGAGCTGGAACTGTTTTTTAATTCTGATTACATCGTCAGGAAAGAAATTTTATCAAAATGGACCAGCGCTCCGTTTTGGCAGCCAATATTTGATATCTGTTTTAACAATACATTCCTTACGGCTATGTTTGGTGACAATGCCGTTCAACATGCTGAAAGAGACTCATACATTGCGTATTTCAGACAGTGTTTTACAACAGCACTGGGCAAAGAGAACAGTGCAGATAATTACTTTTTGCAGAGTATCTTTCTGGGTTGTTACCTGAAATCCAACGCCCCGTCATTCCTTACTTCGCAAACAGATTACGAGTTCAATTATCTCTGTTCTGCACTGCCTGACCTGGAGAAAATTGATCACTACGATCTCATCAGCCTCTCTAACATTCTTGATTGGTGTGACAAGGAAACCATTGATCAACACATCACCGCACTGAAGACGATGCGCCCGGGCAGCACACTGATTTTAAGGCAATTAAATAACGTACAATCCCTGCGGGCATTACTGGAATCAGAATTTTTATTTGATGATCAATCAGGCAGTTATTACCAAAGCCATGACCAAAGCATGTTCTACAACCGAATTGAAATAGCGACAAAAAAATAGGCTCTTTTATATGGATATTCATTTCAAACTGTTAGATGGCGTTGCTACCCAAGCCTACGCCAAACAATTGCAAAATATTGAGCAATCAATGCGGTACCCTCTCAGTGAGGCTGGCGATCATTTTACCATTGTCCATGGTACGCCCTATCATGGTTTTTTCAGCGCCATGGGGAAGAAGGCCCTGTTTATTTTGGCGATGCAGGGCGAGTCTGTTGTTGGCTCTATCGCTGCCGTATGGAAACCGGTAACGGTGAATAATCAAACCTGTACGGCGCTGTATCTGGCTGACCTCAAGCTGGCAGAGCAATACCGTGGCAAGAAAATAATCCACCGAATGATCTGGTTTGCCCTGAAAAACTGGCTGACAGACGCCAACTGCAGGGGGTGGGATTTTGTTTTTTTTGCCGCCATGAAAAGAAATAATGATGATGTCACACGAAGTTTTTCCGCTTTCCACCCCGGCAGACTGGTCAAGGTAGCCAGCACATTGGACATTTATTTCTGTTCCTGCAAAGAGCTACTCTCGCTGGGCAATCGGTCCCCGTTATTACCCTCGTTACATCGTGTTGCCTGCCTCTCTCAGACCGACAGTAACATCAAAAATAATTCAGGCACCAAAGATTTCAATTTGCAATCCACAGGAGAACCGTGGCAACTGATCCATTTGCCAATACCACCGGGCTATTGGTCAAACCCTCTTGACAGCTACCTCAGGCAGGCTGCACATGAGCAATCATTGATATCGGAGTCCGTAACACTGTGTTTTTCTCTGGATTCCCGGCTTACCGAACTGAAACGCTGGCTTATCGCTAACAATATTAAACCCGGAGCAACCTGTTCTATTTATAGTTGTCCTAACACTTTACTCGGGGTTTCTCCAATTAATAAGAGTGATTTTGTCCATTTGGATACCAGCCAAATTTAAACTGACCTTTAACAAAGAGAAAAGTATGGAACATTACATCAACGAACTAAAACAAAGATACCCACTGCAACAGGCAGAGTACTTCCAGACCCTGACGGAAGGTACTTTTGATCGGCAAGATTTCATTGAGACCCAGATACAATTTTTATTTGCCGTGGTCCATTTTTCCCGGCCCATGTCCGTCATTGCCTCACGGCTGCCCAGACCAGAGACCCGGATAAATACCCTCAAGAATGTCCTGGAAGAACACGGCAATGGACTACCAGGCAGATCCCATGAAAGTACATTTCTGGCGTTTCTTGCCGCTATGGGCGTTTCTTCAGATTATATCGAACAACGTGCTCTCTGGCCCGAGGTGAGATCATTTAACAGCACATTGTCTGATGTCTGCCTTTCGGGTGATATCTATACCGCGGTGGCAACCATCGGCATCATTGAAGACCTTTTCAGTCACATTTCGTCTTATCTTGGCCAGGCGATTGTTGGTCGAAACTGGCTCACGTCCGCTGAACTCACCCATTACCACTGCCACAAGGATTTGGACGAAGAGCACGCCGATGAGTTTTATCAGATTATCCGTCCGTTCTATGGGAAAGGGGATCATAGATCAGACTATTTAATTGAACAGGGGCTGGAACTGGGTGCTTATATTTTTATGACCATGTACCAGCAGCTGTATCGATCCCGGGCACGTCGATGGACCCGACAGGTCAGCGGACCTCACAGTTTAACCGATGGATGGTATCTCAATGCGGATCTTTACCCAAAATAAAATCAGTCCCGTCCTGATCGTTGCGGCATCGTTGATGTTAGCCCTTGCCTCAATCATCGCTTTTGCCTACCCCGGTTATTTGCTATCCCGATCGGTGAATACTGACAACGCTTACATTAGGGGAGACATCATTCCTGTCAGCAGTTCCCTGTCCGGGCATATTGTCGAATTCCTGGTTCGGGATTTTGAGAAAGTCTCTGTTGATCAACCCCTCTTTACCCTTGATACCACCCGGTTTGAATTGAACCGACAGCAGCAGCTGGCGGAAATCAACCGGCTTAAAGCGAAGCTCGCAGCGTACCAGGCACAGAAGGAGGCACACTCACTGGCCATCAAACAAAATGTGGTTGCCTGCACAGCTGCTGCCTCGGAGGTTGACCACGCCAGGGCACAGCTTCACCGGCTGGCCTCGCTGTTGGATAAAGGCGGGATTGCCGAAGAGAAATACACGACAGCTAAATCTGAACTTGACCTTCTGCAATTGAAATATGAAGCCAGTGAGCTGACTGTGCAACTCTCGAGACAGCAGCAGCTTACGCTGGAGTCTGAAGCCAGCGCGATGCAATTTCACCTGGAACAGGCACAGACGACGTTGGCCAGGATTGAGCAAGACCTGCTGGACAGTACGATCAAGGCTCCCGCTGACGGGGTTATTGGTCAACGTCATACCCATCCCGGACAGTTTATAGCACCGGGCACCACGGCGCTGTTGCTCATACCGGAAAAACCACTGTGGCTGATCGCCAATATAAAAGAGAGCCAGGTTACACAGATAAAAACCGGCCAATCAGTGACGATAATGATCGACGCTCTGCCCCATATCCCATTCAACGGGCGGGTGCATGAGATTGCGCCAGCGGCCAACTCAGAATTCAGCCCGATCCCTGCCAGACAGGCCAGCGGGTATTTTACCCGGATCACCCAGACCATCCCGGTCAAGATACACCTGGCACCGTCAGAAGCTCTGGCCAAGCTCAAAGCGGGCATGTCGGCCAAAGTCATCATCGCTACCGGTGGCCACTGATGCAGCCGGCAAAGACCTGGCTTGGTGTTGTCGGTATCACTTTTGCTGCCTTTATGGCGGTACTGGATGTACAAATAGTCAACACCTCGCTGAATAACATAGCGGCCAGTCTCGACGCTTCACCTGAGAAAGCCTCCTGGTTAATGACCGCCTACCTGACTGCGGAGGTTGTTGCCATTCCATTGATGGCTGTTGTTGTCCAGCGCCTCGGGTTGCGCAACACCGCGGTCACGGTGATCACATTGTTTGCCTGCTTTTCGCTGGCCTGCGCCCGGGCATGGGATTTTTCCTCCATGATTGCCTTCAGGGCACTGCAGGGTCTGGCTGGGGGCACAATGATTCCACTGGCTCTGAACGGGATTATGTCCTTACTGCCAAAAGAGAAGCGGCCAATCGGTATGTCGCTGTTTGCCATTGCCGCCACCTGTGCGCCGACCCTTGGCCCCGTGCTTGGCGGCTGGCTCACCGAGCATCATGGCTGGCAATGGATTTTTTATATCAACCTTGTTCCCGCAATTGTGTTGGTGATGGCGGTATTAAATGGGATCAGTGTGCATCACCAGCGAAGTTCAGAAAATGCACCTGTTGATAAAGCGGGTATCCTGCTACTGCTGCCCGCCCTGGCAGCCCTGGAGGTGTTTCTGGAGGAGGGCAACAGCCATGATTGGTTTGATACTCCATGGATAACCGCTGCCGCTATTATCGCCATCACCGGCCTGATTGGCTTTTGCCTGTGTGAAGCACGCACCCAAAAGCCCCTGGTGAATCTGAGCCTGCTGCGCATACCGGGCATACCGTGGTGCTATTGGGCAATTTTCGGGCTCGGTATGGCCCTGTATGGTTCCATCTTTCTGATCGCCCAATATCACGCCAGAGTTCAGGGTTTCACTCCCATGCACATTGCTCAGATACTGCTTTGGATGGGTATTCCCCAATTGATCATTCTGCCATTCATGCCCGGGCTGACCAAAATCCTGCCTGCCGAGCTTTGTGTAATGGTTGGCTTCCTGCTTTTTCTGGCCGGTACCCTGATGAACACCCCGTTAACCATCGATTTTGCCGGAGAACATTTTTACCTTAACCAAATCATCCGGGCCATCGGCCAGCCATTTATCTTTGTTCCCCTGTCACTTATGGTGACTCGCCACGTGCCTGCGGCAGAGGCGGCTTCTGCGTCAATTCTGGTGGATATCTTTCTGGCCATTGGGGGGGCCAGTGGCATCGCCTTGCTCTCAACGCTGCTGGATCGGTCACAGGATCACTTCTATCACGGAATGTCGGAAGCCAGTGTTGCTCATACCTGCCCGGATCAATTAACCACATCTTCCCTCATTGAGCTGGCTGATAAACAGTCATTGATCATGGCCTACAGCCAGGGCTTCTGGCTGATTTGTGCCTTTATCTTGTTCGCCATGGTTTGTGTTGTCCTGTCCTGGTTTTTTTCCCGGGCAGTGTTATAAGACAAGAAGCAAACGGCTGTTCTCACGGAAGAACAGTGGGTTTTGAAGCCGCACTTACGATAGACATTAAGCAGCTATTCCAGAAGCAAAAGCTTTGAACCACGAAGCACACTAAGAGCACAAAGGAAAAGAAAAG
>NZ_JAHHPO010000691.1 GCF_024606365.1 Endozoicomonas sp. ONNA2 | reverse complement strand
GGATTTTGTGAGGGAGCGCGGGGAGTACGGCCGACTGAGCAAAACTCCCTCACAGCGGCAAAGGACAAGTGAGATCGGGAGCACGTTTATGACATATCCGGGGCAGTCTGGCTCTTCTCCGGACAGCCTCCCGGGCTGTCAGAATTTACTCATGGACAGTATTAGCCTTTGAAAATTCATCAGGATCATTGGTTTGTCGCTCAGGAGCTTAACTTTTGAACAAGCGTATTTTCACGCCAGACATTTTTACCCGGTTCACCGCCCGCTTTTCCATCCGAACGCAGTTAATGGGCATCTTTGGTGTGCTTATGGCCACGCTGACTATTGGGATGTCGCTGGTCATCAGCAATGAGATTGACTCATCAAGCCAGCACCAGGCTGACAGTATCGGTCAATTATTGAGCGAGCAGACGGCCAGTGCCGCCACAGATATGCTGGTCACCGGCGACAGGCTCAGCCTCAATGTTCTGCTCAGTCAGCTGGTGCAGAACCCCTATGTTGCTCAAGCCAGTATCTACAGCATTGATAACCAGAGAATCGCCAAAGCCACTGCCAAAACAGCGGATGGAGGCATCAGGCATCCGGTATATTCGTCCCCCATTCATTACCAAGATGTCATTGCCGGTTACGCCCGCGTATCGCTCAACGAAGGTCTGCTAAGCCAGAAACCCAAAGAAGCCCTGTTGGTGATTATTGCTATCAGTCTGATACTGCTGCTGGCCGGACTGATTGTTCTGCAACTCTATGCCTCCAGCCTGACGACCCGGCTACGACTTATTGAACGACAGCTACGTTCCATTCTGCCCACAGGGAACCCAATCCCGCCAATGACTGGGGAAATCACCAGGCTTTCTGCCTTTGTCGAGCAGCAGTTGCTGGAAAAGAAATTGGCAGAGCCAGAAGAGAACGTCGACGAGCAGGAAACGGCGATGATTGTCGCGATCAAAGTCAAAAACCTGGGCAGGCTGCAACAATTGCTCGCCCCCAGAGACTTGCAGGATATTCTCCGCACCCACAGCCAGATCATCAGTGAAGCTGCGGATTATTATGGTGGCGAGGTAACCTATACGCCAGAAGGGAATGCCTATCTGCGGTTTTCCAGCAAAGAGAGCCCGGCATTTACTTCAGATGCACTATTTTGCTGCCTGATGATCCAGGCGCTGGCGGAAAAAGCCGGAACGATCAATATTGCCAAAACACACATTGGTATTGGCCTGAGCGTTAGTGACCAACAGACAGAGTTCCCGGAAGAGCAGCACCCGGCCCTGGGGGACAGTGCTGCCAGCCAGGCACTGACCCTGGCTAACCTGCCAGGTATGGATGGTATTTACATGCGCCGGTCAGAAGCCAGCTGGCTTCCCTCAGACCTTCCGGATTTTGCTGCCCCGGACAGTGAAATCATCAACATCAAAGGTATCAAAAACGATCAGGCCAATGAGTTGAGAGGCCAGATTTTTGCGATGGAGTCCATGCTGGAAAATGGTAAAAATTTCTAGAAGCAAAAGCTTTGAACCACGAAGCACACTAAGAGCACAAAGGAAAAGAAAAG
>NZ_JAHHPO010000690.1 GCF_024606365.1 Endozoicomonas sp. ONNA2 | reverse complement strand
TGAAGGGGTATTACTCACGGATGGCTACCCCGGGAGGCTGTTAGAGCAATTAATCCATTGGTTAATTATTCTATTCGAAAGCATATGATTTAGTGCTTATGTATGAGGAACTATTCCTTGCATACCTTGTCCTATAAATCGAATATTTAATTTAAAGCGGCAAATTATGAATGTATCCAATTTAAGTAGCGCTTCAAGCTTACCGCCTGCCTATGAAGCTGTTATGGCAGAGACATTAGGTCCAGAGGTTACCCGATTTATTGAGTCAAAAGGTGGATATGCCACGGAATTACAGAGCAAAAATTTGCTCGATTATTTGATCAAGGCACATAATGCCCGGCACGGTCAAAACTACTGCTTATCTCGCGGATCAGTGACTCAAGAAACTTCTTCCGGCGGTGTATCAGTTGCAGAGAAGACACGACAGAAAATACAACAGAAATATCCAGATATGGACAGCAAAATTGCTGAAATTTCAAGTTGTATATTCCATGGTAGGGACGTGTTGAAAGACGTTACACGAAGAAACTTGATCTTTTTGCGTAATCTTGTTGAAACATATGTTCAGCAGGAGTTAATTAACGTAAACAACAAATGTGACCGTTTTAAGGATCTTGATTCGTACGCTTCCACCGCATGTCTGAAAGTTGATGATTATCGAGCAGCGGATAACCCACAGAATGCAAAAGAACTATTAATGGATGGTTTAGATATTCCTTTTTTCCATTGCGGGGATAATCAGGCTAAAGCGAGAATAGAAGCCTTATTCAAAGCAGCTCTTGGTATCGACCTATCGTAATTGGCCGCTTTTATCCTCTTTATCATTCACGAAGCTTGTTTTAAATGGCTGTGACCTGACTTAATCGTCGGGTCAACAAATTCAGTTATTCGAGTGCTAAAGCCGTTTTAATAGCAAGCCCACCCTCGGCGAAATCGCCCAAGCCGACCACGGCATTCTCATGAGCAAAGCCTATACCCATATGCTGATGGAAAACCCCGACAGCGTCCTCCAGTAGCGAGGTCGAGATATGCGCCTCTATGATGAGTTGCTACGGGATGACCAGGTGAAACCCTGCTTTCAGCAACGACGGCTGGCCGTAACCCAATCGGAGTGGGACGTGGAGCCTGCCAGCGAGAGCAGTGAAGACAAAGCCG
>NZ_JAHHPO010000689.1 GCF_024606365.1 Endozoicomonas sp. ONNA2 | reverse complement strand
GGTGGGTATTACCCATCAGGCCATCACCGCCCGGTTAGCTGGCGCAAAAGAAAAATTGAGCGCAAGGACACCCACCGAGATGGTGGCGGTGTGTTTTGCCGAAGGATGGATGCGGAAGAAGGGAGAGAGTAAGGATGCCTAAAAATATGGTTTGCAGCATTTCATTATCAGTACACGAAGACAATGACAAGGAACGGGCACTGATGTTATATCCACAGGGCAACCCGCAAGCCAGGCCCATCAGTGTTATTGTTGATTTCCCCGAACACGATATGATGAGCGAAGAGGCCATGGTGAGCATGATGGAAAGCATGGCACACACCATGGCAGAGGAGTACAGACAACACCTGAAGCAGAAGACAGCCAGCAACGAAGAAATCGCCAGGCAAGTCGTCGGAGATTTTTTCAAACGGGCAAGGCAGGGCTGAGGCCTGCGTGGCGATCACCTGGTCACCCCAGCCCGGTCCACAGACCGCCCTGCTCACCTGCCCTATAGAAGACATTCTCTATGGCGGTGCCCGGGGCGGCGGCAAGACCGATGGCTTTTTAGGCAAGTGGCTGATGAGGTCGCAGGTTTATGGCGGCAAGTGTAAGGGATTATTCGTCCGCCGCAGTATGCCCGAGCTGGATGAGGTCATAGGCCGAAGTCAGGAGATATTCACCCCATTAGGAGCCCTCTGGAAAGCGCAGAAAAGCACATGGGTCATGCCCAACGGCGCTATTTTGAGGCTCCGCAGTTTGGAGCGGGATGCTGATGCGGGCAAGTACCAGGGACACAGCTACACCGATGTATATATAGACGAAGGCGGCAACTTTCCTAACCCCGACCCAATCGACAAACTGAACGCCACATTACGAAACCCCCACGGCATACCCTCCAGCTTTAACGTGAGCGCCAACCCCGGCGGCCCGGGTCACGAATGGATAAAAAAACGCTACATTGACCCTGCTCCATTTGGTATGCAACCCGTCACCGATGACAGCAGTGCGACGAGACGCATCTATATCCCGAGCCGACTACAGGACAACCGTCTCCTGATCGAGGGCGACCCCGGTTATATGGATCGCTTGAAAAAGTCAGGCCCACCGTGGCTGGTGCAGGCATGGCTGATGGGCGATTGGAACGCCACACCGGAAGGTGGCCTGATCAAAGCGCAGTGGTTCAAACGATACAACATCGCACCATCTGAATTTTTAAGAGTTATTCAGAGCTGGGATACGGCTTATAAACCAGAGCAGGTGAACGATCCGAGCGTCTGCACCACCTGGGGAGAAACCCGGCATGGTTGGTATTTGTTGGATGTATTCAGGGAGCGCATGGAGTACCCGGCACTGAAGCGAGCAGCAGCCAGTTTATATGAGGCATGGCGGCCTCAGGGCGTGCTGATTGAGGACAAGGGCAGCGGGCAGAGCTTGATCCAGGAGCTGCGCCAGGGCGTAGGGGTGGGACAGACAAAAGTCAGGATTCCCGTTATCCCCATCGACACCAAAGGCATTAACAAGGTAGACCGATTGATCGCCGTATCCAGCCTGTTTGAAGCAGGTATGGTTTATTTACCCGAGGTATCGCAATGGTCATTGGATTACGAGATCGAGATGACCATTTTTCCCCTCGCCCCCCACGACGACCAAGTGGACAGCACCAGCCAGTTTCTAAAGTGGGCACATGAGAACAGCGCCAGCTTTGACCATGCTGCCAGTGGCAGGAAACGGGTGGGACTGGTTGCATCAGAGGAACGGGCTGACAGCATCAGAGCCAATCAGGGTTACGGTACAGTCAGAGGGAGTAATGATTTTCGAGGTTATTAAGTGCTATTGTTGATGGATTGGCTACAATACACACAAACAGAAAAAAACATACACACAGGTGAGCCATGAGAACCAATATTGTTATTGATGATGAACTGATGCAGGAAGCATTAAATGCCAGCGGACTGACGACCAAGAAAGAAGCGGTAGAGGCGGGTTTGAAAGCTTTGATACAGCTGAAAAAGCAGGAAAAAATCAGAGAGTATCGTGGCAAGCTGAACTGGGAAGGCGATCTGGATGATATGAGAACCGACAAATGATGATGGTAGATTCATCGGTCTGGATTGACTATTTCAATGGCATATCCACTGATGCCAGTGACTATCTGGATGCCGCATTAGGCCGACAGAACCTTATTATCGGCGACCTGATTCTTGCAGAAGTATTGCAGGGATTCAGAAGTGAAAAAGATTTTAACAAGGCAAAGTCACTACTGACGTCATTGGACGTTCATAATTTACTGTCTCAGGACTTGGCCATCAAAAGTGCTTCCAACTTCCGCTATCTCAGAAAAAGAGGTATTACAGTACGCAAAACCATTGATGTGATGATTGCTACCTACTGTTTGGAACATGATATTACCCTGCTCCATTCTGATCGGGACTTTTTGCCCTTTTCAGAGCATCTTGGGTTACCAATCCAGCCATAGCCCGCCAGCTATTCGGCACCTTACAGCGGAATTTTTAGACCTGATAGAGAGTAAAATCCGTTGGCACACTCCTGCTGATCAAAGTCATTTTTTGGTGTGTGAACATGGCAGGTAAACCCACTCTCGGCGAAATCGCCCAAGCCGACCACGGCATTCTGATGAGCAAAGCCTATACCCACATGCTGATGGAAAACCCCGACAGCGTCCTCCAGCAGCGAGGCCGGGATATGCGGCTCTATGATGAGCTGCTACGGGACGATCAGGTGAAACCCTGCTTTCAGCAACGACGGCTGGCCGTGACCCAATCGGAGTGGGACGTGGAGCCTGCCAGTGAGAGCAGCGAAGACAAAGCCG
>NZ_JAHHPO010000688.1 GCF_024606365.1 Endozoicomonas sp. ONNA2 | reverse complement strand
TTCCTGATATTACTATTGTCCATTCTTTCTTTAGCTTCTGCGAACGAGTGCAGGCAGGTTGGTTTTCAGGTGTTGCGGGTCTTGAATTGGAACCACAAAGCACACGAAGAGCACAAAGAAGAGCTTTTTCTTTTCCTTTGTGCTCTTCGTGTACTTTGTGGTTCAAAGCTTTTTATCCTCAATTTTCTGCCAGCCTCGCTACGGCAACGCCCAGTCGGGCGCTATTCTCGGACAGCCTCCCGCAGCGGCAAAGGACAAGCGAGATCGGGAGCAAATTTATAAAATATCCGGGTCAGGAATTGTCCCGGAATAACTTCCACATTTCAGTAACCCGCTTCCCGAACAACTGGAAACACTTGTGCTTTTGCGGCAAGCAGTCGGCGACATTTTCCCAGACTGTAAAATGATAAAGTTATTCCGGGACAAATCCTTATTCGTTATGTTGCGTGTAATTTAATCGCATTTTCTTGTGAAATTACTGCTCTGGACTCTCTTCATCGCTGTAATATTTTTGGTAGTCATCAGATGTGATAAAAGAATGACCACCCGCGCTGATCATATAAAAACCCTCTCCCTCTACAAGATAAGCAATATAGGTTTTACCCGTTCTTAAATGTATTGGTTGTGATGGACCCACAAAAAATTCACCATGCTCATTTCTTTGATAATTAATCTTGATTGTCTGACCTTCAGATAAGTTACTTTCAGATCTAAAAACTTTATTAATTTTTGCTATTGAACTAATTTTTGTGACTGTAGAATACTCACTTTGATTATGTGTACTTGTGAGCTTTAATATAAAAATCTCTATTTTTTCAGGGGCTGTTTTACGATACTCCGCATAAACATGTGGTGGCAGTTCAGCTACTGCAATACTTGAGCAGAATAAGATAAATAACCCTACTATTTTCAATGCCCTTAAAATTTCCATTTCTTCATCATCCTGTCCATATAAATGAAATATATTTTTTAGACAATGTACTTTCTCTGAAGTTCATTGAAGTAAAACATAACGCCTGCATAAGCGGCGGCAAGTCCGGGAGGCTGTCCGAGAATAGACGACCTCTTGGTTAACCCAGGTTCAGCACTGGATCTGGCAGGTTCCTGAGAAATCCATCCTGTTTTGAAGATTAATTAATAATAATTGGAGATTATCCAGCACTCACTATCCCCAGGGTTGTTTAATATAGGCGGCACCCACTAAACTTGATTCTTCACCCTGACCATAAATCATGAAAAAATAAAAGGGGCGATTGATCTGCAGCTCTTCAGGCATTCCACCACCAAGAAGTGCGAATGCAGCCGCAACATGGGCGCCTGCCTCATTAATGCTAAGATTTGCCCTATGTTTTCCTGAACCGAGCAATTCAGGGTAATCTTCCTCATAGACATAATCGAATTGATATTTGGGTAAATGGAGTGCGACGTGTCCTTGAACACATTCACGTTCAAATAATGAGATCAAGCCTTTTGTCAGGATATGGCTGACTCTGTCACTGTGTTCTTGTTGCGCCGCTTTAGGAGGCATGATGAAAACAGCGTTCAAACCAGATTCCTTAACAGGCAAGGCAATGAACTCAAAGTCTGAGATATTTTTATAAGCAATTAAGTTTGTCCCCTTGCCGCTTTCCATCCAGACGATCTCCGGCTGCTTGTTACCGTCCCAAGTCATGTTTGTACTATATATTTGAGGTTTCACCATGAAAGGTTGTTCCCATGACACTTGCTGAAACAACCAGCTTACTAGCAAGAAAGCTGTGTTTGGGTCTTTCAGCACGCCAGGATTGAGCAGGTTGGTAATCACTCCGTTAGTATCTTTGGCAATTTGTTCATTGAGCCGTTGAGTGACGTTATCGTACCCTTGTTGATCCAGTTGACGACTGCTGGTACAGGGGACGCCCAGCTGCTCAAGCGTCGTGTCAATGGATGTGTTTTTGGAAAAAAAATGTAATTTTGCCAGTGAACTGTGAACCGCCGGGTTATCAGGTTTATCACTTATATCGCTTTGTCCGCGTTGTAGTAGTCCCAGTAAATCGATAGATACCTTGTCTGTTTTAGAAATCAGGTACGGTGAAACCACAATGTTTCTATCATTAAGTTTTTTTTTCGCTATCTCCATAAAACGTTTGACATCCGATTCCAGGCTACTCTCTACCAGACTACTCTCATGAAGGGAGTGGAAAACCTTACTGTACGACGAGTCCGTTAAAGGTTGTGCGCTTGCTGATGCAGTGGGGGGCAAGTATTGTGCTGCGGGTGAAAAAGCAGGATGGAAATTCATTTCATGCACTCCCGAGTCAAATGAGTTGTCATTATTGCCATCATGTAGTGTAGTTGCTTATTTGCACCTGAATCCGTAACTTCAGAAGACGTTGAAACCTTCGGAAGCCGGTCGTGCCG
>NZ_JAHHPO010000687.1 GCF_024606365.1 Endozoicomonas sp. ONNA2 | reverse complement strand
TGTGATTAATAACTGGTCATTAGAACAGGTGCAAACGTTTTTCAAGGCAACAGAATTCACCGAACGGTGGTATAAGCGACCGCAGGACCAGCGAGAACGCTGCGTGGCCAGGTTTGATGCGACACTGGCTCCCACGAGGGCAAAAGCCAGTGAGACCGAAAAAACCGGGTACCAAAAAACCGCAAACCAAACAATAACGCCACCCAGTGTTATTCTCAGTGTTATCAAGTCAGGCCTGCCATTAAAACCCCCGATCTGGAGGTCACTGGAGCACTATGCCAAAAATGGCCAGTTAAAGGACAGATTATGCCAGGCACTGGCCCCGGTAATTGAACGACAGTCGGCTATTACTCCGGATGTTGTTAAATATGCAGTCACCGCAAGGCTGGCAGAGATTGAGGCAAAAAACATGACCGATCAGGCAACCATTACTCAGCCCTCGCCTATGGAGCTTATCCCACGGCCGCCGGTTGCAGGCAGCGCCATGCACAGACCACAATTTACCCTGGCAACAACATTGGTAGCCCTGGATCGTTTTCAGGTGTTAGGGGAAACAGAACTTGAAATGCTGCAACCTTATCGCGATCAGATGAGGCCAATACAATTAGCCAGGGTTATCGACAAAATGTACCACCGTATCGATCCGATCACACAGCTTGATTGGCTAACATCCTATGAGAAGAAAAGGAAGGACCCCCTCGGGTTGAATGAACTGATCAGCTGGTCTGAAGATGAGCAGTCTGAGTGGCTTGCAGATATTCTGGAATAGACCGGCGATGACCCTAACGGGTAAACAACTGTTGATCAATGTCTTTTTGCTTGAAATGGCAAGGTACGCTTAAACATCCACAGCCCCTGAAAAAAAGTAATTGACAGCCCATGTGAGTGACTGCTCGATTACAGGAAAATTAAAGTGAGTGGACCCAAATGCCCATGGCGCGTGAAAATATTTTTCACGGCAAAAGGGTAATCACAAAATTGCATATCCTGTTCAACAAGTAGCTGTTCATTCCGCCTTGCCCGGCTGCCTGAAATGACTTGCCCGGTATCATAAGGAACTGTTCTGAAATAACTTCGACATTTCTACAGACGCTACCCGCCGCCCGCTTCCCG
>NZ_JAHHPO010000686.1 GCF_024606365.1 Endozoicomonas sp. ONNA2 | reverse complement strand
TGATTGCGGTGGAGCATCTGAATATGTGGAAGTTATTTACAGACAATTCCTTAGTAGCCCTGAGAAAGGAATCACTGGGAATAGCGCATCATAATTAGCTAACCATATGAAATCATATTGTGTCGGCACTCTCGGCAACTGCTCCTGAATCCATGCAGTCGTGCTTCGTTACAACTCCGGTCGCATAGTTTCGGCTATGCTCCCTCCGTTGTGCCTCACAGTACCAGCCCAAGTAGCCAGAAATATTCGATTCCTTATGCCCAGCTCCTTAGTGAGGATGTTTGAAGTCATTTGATATTGGTCATTAAAATAATTTTTTTAAATTAAATAATATTTTTTTAGTTGAAAAAGTAGTTGTTTTGCCAAGAAAACACCCTGAAACCATTGAATTCATAACGTTCCTGTAAAACTTGCATTTTCAAGTGTGTTGTGTTTTGGAAAAATAAACGCTTGCCGCAAAAAAATCACTGTCATAACCTAGCATCTGAGCTGCCTGACACAGGCGCTTACGAGGTCCCCATTCACGCAGAAGAGATCTAATTGTTAAAGAGGAACTGTCTATCATGCTGGAGGGTTGCCAAACGGCCAGAGAACGTTGGGGAGGTGTATCAGAAATTATTGATCGCTGGCTCAACGAGCGTCAGGAGCTGATCGTCTTATACTGCTCCATCAATGGAATGGATCAATTTGATGATGACAAACGTCCGGTAGTCAGTAAATTGAAGGAATTGTGCCAGATTCTGGTGGATTATGCCTCAGCTGGGCATTTTGAGGTTTACGAGCAGTTGATTCAGGAGGCCCGAGAGTTTGATGATGGGGGAGTTGAACTGGCTCATACGGTGCTGCCAAAGCTTGAAGAGAATACTTCAAGATGTTTGAAGTTTAATGACAGTTGTGAATCAATTAGTTCGCTGCAAAAACTTCAGGTTGCTGTATCGGAATTAGGTGAAACTCTGGCAGAGCGTTTCAGTCTTGAAGATAAACTGATCGAATCGCTGCATGAATCTCACCGGGAAAGGCTTGCAGAATCTTGATGTCCCCATCTGGGGAGCACAAACTGTATTCTGACCATGTAGTCGTCTATTCAAGCATCAACTGCTTTTGCTTACATCCCTCAGCTCCACCTTGAAAATAATGGCTTCATTGGGCCCAATGATTCCCGGAATACCGGTGGAGCCATATGCCAAAGTCGAGGGAATAAAAAGCTCCCAGGTTGAGCCTTCAGGCATTTTCTGTATCCCTTCTGTCCAGCCTGCAATAACCCTGTTTAACTGGAAAGTTGCGGGTTGGTCTCGAGAGTATGAGCTTTCGAAGAGCGTTCCATCTATTCGGCGACCTTCATAGTGAACGGTTACAAGATCAGTAACGGATGGCTTCATGCCATTGCCTTTTGTGAGTACCCGGTACTGAAGACCACTCTCCAATACAATAATCCCTGGTTTTTTACTGTTGTTTACCAGAAAAAGCTGGCTTTTTTTCAGGCTTTCCCGGGCAGCTTTCTGGTACTTGGCCTGTTCAAGGTCTTGCTTTTGAGCCTGAGCCAGATCTACAAAGTAGGAGACTTCATCCGGTGACAGCTGTAAAATCTGGTTACCAATATTATCCTCTACCCCCTTGATAACAGTGTTAACATTGATTCCATCAAATTTTTTAAGTTGCTCTGCCATGGATACCCCAAGGCTGTAACTTAGTTTCTCGCTTTCTGTCTCCAGATCGGCAAATGAGCACAGTGAGCATGAGAGCAGGATAAGGCTGGCAAGCGCTTTGAAAATCATATTGACACCCTTTCTGATAAATCCTGGTAAGTAGTTAACCAAATGAAATCATATTTTTTGACCAAGTTGTCAATCACTCTACAGCATTGCAACTCCGGTCACATAGCTACGGCTATGCTTCCTCCGTTGTGCCTCGTATAGTACTAGCCCACGTAGCCAGAAATATACGATTCCATATGGCCAGCTACTTACATTCTTTGCAGTACAGTAAACTCTGGCCCCTATCATTTAGTAAATTGGTTTTTTTGGCAACCCCGTTGGAGTTTTATGTAATGAAAAACGCCCTATTTAAAGTGCTTTTTGTGATAATACATAAGAAAAATATACGTCTCCTTCTATCTATCTATTCAAGGAAAATATAATTTCATCAGCAAAAAAATTAAGAGAAAGCTAAAAAAAAATTTGCAGATGACGAATAAGCACTCTATGTTGGAATTAAAACTGGGTATAAATTATTCAGTTTTTATTACGATGTGCTGACTACTAGTCGATTGGTTAAATTACAACGAGGGAAGGCCCAATGCCTGCAACAAGGAAGACTGCAGCTAAAAAGACCACTGCCAAGAAGGTTGCCGCTAAAAAAGCTGCTGCTAAAAAAGCTCCTGTTAAAAAAGCTCCTGTTAAAAAAGCCACTGCCAAAAAGACTGTTAAAAAAGTCGACATGGTAAAAAAGTGGGAAAAGGAAATCGATGCACTGAAGAAAAAGCTTAAAAAAGCTGAAGACGCGCTGGAGAAGGCCCTCGCAAAGGCTGCTGCTAAAAAAAGCACTGCCAAGAAAAAGGTAGCTACGAAGAAGAAAACGGCTGTGAAGAAAGCCACCGTCAAAAAGGCAGCAGCCAAGAAAAAGACAGTAGTCAAGAAAAAAGTGGCGGTTAAAAAGCCAGCTACCAAGAAGAAAGTTGTAGCCAAGAAGAAGTCAGCAACTAAAGAGAAAGTAATAGCCAAGAAAAAGCCCGTAGCCAAAAAGGCAGCTGTTACGCCCAAGGCTCCTGCCACACAGGCTGCAGCTGAAAAGCAAGCTCCCGCCAGAGAAGCACCGGCAAAAAAGTCTCCTGCCGAGAAAAAGTAAATTTGTTGATAACCTGCAGTCTTTAAGGGGGATTTTTTCCCCCTCCTTATTTTTCATCTCCACTCATTAAAATACCCAATAGCCTATTCAAGACTGTTTGCTGCGGTTCCAATAAATTGGTCTGAAATTCCTGATTTTTTCGTCAACCAGCCCCGTTATTCACCTCAAAAAACCAATTTTTTATCATTAATTTTCTACTGTCCTCGCTTCGGGGACGACTGCATGGATGCAGGAGCTAGAGCAACGCTGGAGCAGTTGCCGCGTAGGGCAGTCTATTCTCGGACAGCCTCCTGGTCGGGCGCTATTCTCGGACAGCCTCCTGAAGCAACGCAGGAGCATTTGCCGAGAGTGCCGACACAAGGAGTCAGAAATACATGATTTCATACGGTTAGCTACTTACGGAATCACCAATTCATCTTTCTTTAAAGAGCGTTAAAAAATGCCCTGCGACGCTGTATCATTAAGATCATGGCCGCAGTGAGCAATATCAGAGGGATTGAACAAGGTGTTTAATGTCCAGTCTTTTTATCCACGGATTATTTTGCCTTTTTTGAGCTGACGGTTTATCCACGGACTTTACTGCTTCGATGAAAAGTAGCCAGGAGGCTGTCGGAGAATAGCCTCCTTGAGCAACGCAGGAGCAATTGCCGAGAATGTCGGCACAAGGAGTCAGAAATATATGATTTCATATGGTTAGTTACTTATCACTTGGCAAAAGCAGCAATATGTTTTTTTCGGTGTCATGGTAGCTAACGGTTATTTGATCGGACGAACACAATCATACTATGTCAATGATCACATTGAATTCCATCAGCCTGTTAAGGTCTGGCAAGCTCCTCCTGGAGAATGCATCAACAATCATCCATTCGGGCCAGCACGTTGGCCTTGTGGGTGCTAATGGGTGTGGCAAATCAAGCCTGCTGGCGTTGCTGACAGGAGATTTACCACCGGATAAAGGTGAGCTGTCGTTCGATAAGGGGCGTGGCCTGGCGCATATGGCCCAGGAAATTGATGTCCTGGACCGTAATGCGGTGGACTATGTACTGGATGGTGATGGAGCGCTGCGCCGGATCGAGCAGGCGATTACTGAGGCAGAAACCGCAGGCAAGCACGAAAAACTGGCCGATCTTCATGAGCAACTGCTCCGTGCCGATGGTTACACAGCCCGTTCCCGGGCTGAACAGTTGTTGCATGGATTGGGTTTTAATCACCAGGTACTGACAAAAAATGTCCGCGACTTTTCCGGTGGCTGGCGGATGCGCCTGAATCTGGCCAGAACATTGATGTGCCCGTCAGACATCATGTTACTGGACGAACCCACCAACCATCTGGATCTTGATGCCATTGTCTGGCTGGAAAACTTTCTGTGGCGGTACTCTGGAACCTTGCTGGTTATCTCCCATGACCGGGATTTTCTCGATGCCATTACCGATCACACACTGCACATAGAACATCAGACACTGTTCCAGTACCGTGGCAACTATTCCGCTTTTGAACACCTGCGCGCGCAGCGACTGCAACAGCAGCAGGCAGCCTTTGAGAAGCAGCAGAAGCTGCGGGCCCATATGGAAAAATTTGTTGAGCGCTTCAGGGCCAAGGCAACCAAAGCCAAACAGGCGCAAAGTCGCCTGAAGGCGCTGGCAAGGCTTGAGGAAATTTCAGCGGCCCATGTGGATGCACCATTTTCTTTTTCTTTTCCAGAAGCGGATAAGATGTCTGCACCACTGCTGGTACTGGATACGGCGGAACTCGGTTATGGTAATAAGCCATTATTAAAACTCAGCATCAACATTCAACCTGGCAGCCGTATCGGGCTGCTTGGTGCCAACGGTGCGGGTAAGTCAACTCTGATCAGAACGCTTGCCGGGGAGTTGCCATTGATTTCGGGCAAGGTTCATCAGGGAGAGCACTTAAGCATTGGCTATTTCGCCCAGCACCAGCTGGAGAGTCTTGATTTCAATGCCAGCCCTTTGCTGCATCTGCAAAGGCTTTCTCCACAGGCCAGGGAGCAGGATTTGAGAAACTTTCTTGGCGGCTTTGGTTTTCATGGGGACAAGGCCCTGGAGTCGATTCAGGGGTTTTCCGGTGGTGAGAAGGCGAGACTGGCCCTGGCGATCATTGGCTGGCAGAAGCCAAACCTGTTGCTGCTTGATGAGCCAACCAACCATCTTGATCTGGATATGCGTCTGGCCCTGACCATGGCCTTACAGTCATTTGAGGGGGCAGTGATTCTGGTTTCCCATGACCGTAACCTGATTCGCAGCACCACCGATGAGCTTTATCTGGTTCATGATGGCCGGATGGAAGCGTATTCAGGCGACCTTGATGACTACAGCCAATGGCTGGTTCAGCTTCGCTCCAGGGAACGTAATGAATCCCGAAATGCCAGAAGCACAGAAAATGGTGGAGAATTCGCCGGTTCTTTACAACAAAACTCACAACAGAAGAAAGACATACGACGCCAGGAGGCTGAACGACGTAAAGCCCTCAGGCCTTTGAGACAAAAAGCAGAGCAACTGGAAAGTCAGCTGGAAGACCTGCAATCCTCATTGGCACAAGTTGAAGAGCGGCTCTCAGACCCCTTGATCTACGAAGAGACGGCCAAAGAGAAACTGAAAGAGCTGCTGACCCGACAAACAGCACTTAAACAGCAGACTTCAGAAATAGAAGAAGCATGGATGGAAGCCCTGGAAGCCATCGAAAACGCCGAGACTGATTTGTCAACTGGCTTGTAATACTGTCTTGTAAAACCGGCTTGTAAAAATTGCGGGGCATTGATGCCCCCATAATTTTAAGCGACAGCTTCATGCTCGCTGTCTTCTTCCTCAGTGACAATATCCAGTTTACCCAACAGGGCAGTGACACGCTCCCCCCATGCGGAGAGTTCCTGCTTGAGCTGGATATTCTCTTCTTCAAGTCGGGTATTGGCAGACCTGAGGTCTTCTACTTCCATTCTCGACAGTTCCAGTTTGTCAATCAGGTTCTGGAGTCTTGATTCAAGTTGGCCTAGGGATTCAATAGACATAACGACATATGCACCGAGAGGTCTGTGAAAAGTATTTAATAGTTTGCACTATTGCGGAAAGTTACGATAGCACGTTTTTATCGGTTTTGATCACAAGAGTTTGCCGCCATCAAGAATACTTCAGTAAAGCCTGACTATACTAGGTTTAATTCAAGATAATCGTTGAATTTGTCGGTATCAGTACGATGCATTTTAAAGCAGAGCAATCTGTTGCCTTGTGGGCTCATTCCGAATGAAGCGTCATTGCAGGAAAGTCCTTCACAGGAAGACAAGTACCCAGAAGCCTGTTGCTTCGGGAGTTCCAAATGAGCAATATTTCTCAGCCCTGTGCCAGAATTATTTCAGCCTTGAATGTTGAAGATGAGGCGATTCGGGCCTTCTATATTTCCCTGATCAACAATCAAAGTGTTGATGAATACATTAATGAACGACACCTGCACTTTTGCTCACGACAGGTTGAAGGCTACTTTTTGAGCCATGTCCTGGCGTTGACGGAACTGGCTTTGGAGTTACCTGTCGTCAGGACGTAATGGCGGGTTTAACCCGGGCTCTTCATTGTTAATGGTCAGTTATCAATCCCGGATAGGCTGACAAAAAAAAATGAAGAGGATACACTGCCCGCAATTTGTGCTGCTCTCGCCGTTTCTGTGAGAGCGTTCTTTGCTGATAAATAACAAGCTTTGAAAGCCATAGTGAACAACCTTCGATAAGGTCAAGATAACGTTACTGCGGGTCGGGAATGCGTAGAAAGGCACCTCCCGGGAGGCTGTCATCCCGGGATTGCACAGGATCCATATCACGGGGAGGTGAATGCCCGGCAAGATGGCTGCCGGATGGACTGTGTACACAATGACAGCGGTGTAACAGGTTTAATTGCATCCCGGCTGTATGCTATGGCCAAGAAAGATAAACAGGAAGTTTATGCCTGAATTGATTCCTGCCGATTCGGTTGGTCTCGTAGCGCCCCTGGCGATACCCTTTGATCAGCCCCTGTCGTTGAACTGTGGCGAGCAGCTGGAAGGATTTCAGCTGATGGTGGAAACCTATGGCGAGCTGAATCAGTCCCGCTCCAACGGGGTACTGATCTGCCATGCTCTCAGTGGCCACCATCATGCCGCAGGCTATCACACCATGGCAGATCGTAAGCCCGGCTGGTGGGATAACTTTATTGGCCCGGGAAAACCCATTGATACCCGCCGGTTCTTTGTGGTGGCGCTCAATAATCTGGGAGGGTGTCATGGAAGTACTGGCCCAACCAGCATTAACCCCGAAACGGGCAAACCGTATGGCCCGGACTTTCCGGTGGTCACTGTTGCAGACTGGGTAAATAGCCAGGCAATGCTGGCGGACCATCTGGGTATTTCCCAATGGGCCGCGGTTATTGGCGGGAGCCTTGGCGGGATGCAGGCACTGCAATGGAGCATTGCCTATCCCGAAAAACTGCGCCATGCCGTCATCATTGCGTCAGCAGCCAGACTGTCTGCCCAGAATATTGCCTTTAATGAAGTAGCCCGGCAGGCCATCATGTCCGATGACCAGTTTTCCGGTGGTCGTTACCTGGAACAGAACAGCATACCCCGCAAGGGGTTGGGGCTTGCCCGAATGGTGGGGCATATCACTTATCTGTCCGACGATGCCATGGGGGCCAAATTCGGTCGGGAGCGGAAAAATGCAGGTTTCAGTTACGATTATAATGTGGAGTTCCAGATAGAAAGTTATCTTCGTTACCAGGGTGAGCGTTTTTCCGGAAGCTTCGATGCCAACACCTATCTGTTAATGACCCGGGCACTGGATTACTTTGATCCTGCCGGTGATTATGGCAACAGCCTGCCAGAGGCGCTGAGCAGGGCAACCGCCGGTTTCTTTCTTGCTTCATTTTCAACCGACTGGCGTTTCTCGCCCGAACGCTCCCGGGAGATGGTCGATGCATTGATGCGGGTGGATAAGGATGTGACGTATCTTGAAGTGGATGCTCCCCAGGGGCACGACGCTTTTCTGATGAATATTCCCCGCTACGTGCGGGGCTTGTCAGCCTATTTGCACCGGGTAGCCGAGGAATGTCCATGAGCCGGGGGGATTTTGGGGTTATCAGGCAGTGGGTTGCACCGGGCAGCCGGGTTCTCGACCTGGCCTGTGGTGATGGGCAGCTGTTACACCAACTGCAGCGCGAGAAGCAGGTCAGTGGCTATGGTCTGGAAATTAATGCCCGGAATATTGAAGCCTGCATTGAGCGGGGGGTAAACGTCATTGAACAGAACCTGAATCGCGGTCTGGGGAATTTCAGGGATGGCAGTTTCGATACCGTAATTATGACCCAGGCACTTCAGGTGATGCACTTCCCACACCTTGTGCTGGAGGAGATGCTCAGGGTAGGACGGGAATGCATTGTCACCTTTCCCAACTTCGGGCACTGGCGCTGCCGACTCTATCTTGCGGCCTATGGCCGCATGCCGGTCTCGAAGTTTATGCCATATACCTGGTATGACACCCCCAATATTCACTTTTGTACCTTCAGAGACTTTGAAGCGTTGTGCCGGGAGAAAAACTACCGGGTATTGAAGCGAATGGTGGTGGATCAATCGTATAACAGCGGGTTGGCAGGCCGTGTCTGGCCAAACCTGATGGGTGAAGTGGCCATTTATCACTTGGGAACGGTCATGAAATAACTTCACATTTCTACAGACGCTCCCCGAAACGCCGAAATTGCCTGTGCTTTTGCGGGGCAGTGGGAAGCGGGCGGCGACCTTTTCCAGGAGTGATTAAGCAGCGGGTGACGACATTTTCCGGACTGAGTAAAGTGATGAAGTTTTTCCGGGACAAATCCTGAGCGTGTATCTGGTCATATTTGATTCTCAGGATTTTCGGTAAAAGACGTTGCAATCTCGCTGTATGGTCTACACTAAGTTCCTTCTTGCCAGAAAAACAATCAAATTATGGACTCCATTTCAATCTCTGGTACATCCTCACTCCGGCAACTTGGAATACTGCCAGGAGGCTTTTCGAGAATAGCGCCCGGCTGGGCTTACCCGTAGCGAGGACGGCAGAAATTGAGGATAAAAATTCGCAGGGCTATTTGCCGAACGAAAGCGGATTTTTAGACCAATTTGCTGTCGCCGCAGTAAGGTAGCCTATTCTCGGACAGCCTCTTGGATAGCTCGGAAAATACACAACACTTTATTTAGGATCAAGAGCATGGCTGGCATTTTCGGTAAATCACTTTGCACACCTTCAGTGTGGTCCAGGATCAATCTCCCCATTCGAACAGGTAAAGCCCTTATTGATTCCATTGCTGCCTCCGGGGTATCGGCAGCCCGACTGTCCAGCGTACCGCCAGAGAGTGACAAAAAAGTACAAGCGTTTGGCAAGCTGATCAATGTTCAGCCTGATGACAATAAGGCTGGCAATACTAAAGCCACCTCATTGGATTGTCGGGCCGGGTCTCCAGACCCGAAGCCAAAAAGTCTCCGGGAGCGGCTCATAGGCGATTATCACGCCAATCCACACCTGTACAATTCCTTTCATCGGATATCGTTGAATGCAGACAATAGCGTTCAACTTGCTGATGGCTGTGCACAATTTGTCAAGTGCAATAAAATGGGTCAATGGGAAGTCACTGAAAGCTGTGTTCCGGAAAAGTACACTTTGCACATTACCAACCTGAAAGATGCTTCTGACAACCATCAGCGCAGCAAGCCAGATTGCAAGAACATTGCGGTCGATTTCAAAATCGTTGATGGGAGAAAAACCATGACTTTGGAGGCACCAGTAAAAACGCGACCAATAATTACCTGTTTTTCCAAACTTGTTTTTGATCAAGATCCGTTCAAATTGGTGTATGGTGATTCACTCCCCCCCCTTGGCATGGACGAATTATTTGCCAGAGGCAAAAAAACTCAGGAATCAGACAACGAGTTCTACGAGATGTCCGGAGCCGAACATAAATAACCAACGTTCATGACTATTTGGTGATCCCGGGAGGCTGTCCGAGAGTAGACTGCCCTACGCGGCAACTGCTCCTGCATTGCTTCAGGAGGCTGTCCCGGAATAGACTGCCCTACTGCGGTGGCAGCAAATTGGTCTAAAA
>NZ_JAHHPO010000685.1 GCF_024606365.1 Endozoicomonas sp. ONNA2 | reverse complement strand
TGGTATAAAAATCAGAAAATTCCAGATTTAAGTGAGGGGTGCTGAATAGTTACAAAAATTATATTCAGGATTTACAACCTGCAGTCAAATCCCGTTTTACGGTTCAGCCGTTATTTTCCTTCCGCTTCAGCGGTTTGATTACGACAACAGACGTGCCAATATTGGACTATCTAACGATCAGGTACTGGCAGGAAGAACTGGCCAGCCATACTGAACACCATCAGGGAGCCGTGTGAATGTCACCGATTATAGAACTTATTGAGACCTCAACCCCTTACCTGGCCTTTGTGCTGACCCTCTTTGGATTGATTGTCGGTAGTTTTCTCAATGTGGTGATCCACCGGTTGCCCATCATGATGGAAAGGCAGTGGCAGCTGCAGAGCGAAGCTATTTTACACCCGGAAAAGATAGCGGAGCCCCTGCCTGCTTATAACCTTGTCGTGCCCGCATCAACCTGCCCATACTGCCAGCATAAAATCCGTGCCCGGGAGAATATTCCGGTCATCAGCTATTTATTTCTGAGAGGTAAATGCTCAGCCTGCCGGGTCCCGATTTCATTGCGCTACCCGGCCATCGAGATACTCAGTGCCCTTATGACGGTTATGATTGGTCTGACCTACGGGGTTACATTACAGACAGTGATCTTCTGTCTGTTCGGCTGGTCACTGCTGGCCCTGACCATGATCGACTTCGATAAACAACTACTGCCTGATGATATTACGCTCCCGCTGCTCTGGGCAGGCCTGATAATGAACAGCTTTGATCTGGTGGTACCCCTTGAACAGGCGTTGTGGGGAGCCATTGCCGGATATCTTTCCTTATGGAGTGTTTACTGGATATTCAAACTGGTTACCGGTAAGGAGGGCATGGGCTACGGTGACTTTAAACTGCTGGCAGCGCTGGGGGCCTGGCTGGGCTGGATGAAGCTGCCCCTGATTATTCTGCTCTCATCGCTGGTTGGCACAATTGCAGCGATACTGTTGATCGTCAGCAAACGTCAGGAACGATCCAACCCCATTCCCTTTGGGCCTTATCTGGCCATTGCCGGCTTTGTTGCCCTTATCTGGGGAGATCAATTAATTGGGGCTTATCTGCGCTTTTCGGGGTTAAACGGATGACCGCTGAACGCTCACAGCGGCCAAAGCAACCAAGCTCTCAGTCTACGTCCCCATTTACGGTTGGTGTCACCGGGGGTATTGGTAGCGGCAAGACGTCAGTGACTGAATTTTTTTCCAGCAAAGGCATTGATATTGTTGATGCGGACATTGCTTCCCGGGTGGTGATAGAACCGGGAAAACCGGCACTGTCTGACATTAAACGGCGCTATGGTTCAAAGATTCTGCTCGATGGCAATCTTGACCGAAGAAGATTGAGAACCATTATCTTTGAGGACGCCGATGAACGACAGTGGCTGGAAGGTCTGCTGCATCCACTGATACTGGATCAAATTATCCTTGAGCTGACCCGGGCTGAATCAAATTATGCCGTACTGGTTTCGCCGCTGATGCTGGAAACCAGCCAGCATGAATTGGTTGACCGGGTGCTGGTGGTGGATGTGCCGGAGAGTATCCAACTGGCCCGCGCCATGGCACGTGACCAGATGACCGAGAAACAGGCCCGGCAGATCCTCAATAGCCAGATGGAACGGCAAAAGAGAGTTGCCAGGGCCGATGATATTGTTGATAACAGTGGTTCCATAAGCCAGTTACACCGGTCATTGGAGCAACTGCATGAGTTTTACCTGAGCCTTGCCTGAGACTCTTTGAAACACGGGCGGTGAGTCAAACGCCCGGTCTCCAGCCATTTGTGATCGGGTAGCGGCGATCCCGACCAAACCCTCTTGGGGTAATCCTCACCCCAATAGCTGACTGGCGACGTTTGTATTCATTGATGTCCACCAGCCTCAGAACGCGGTAGACCGTATCCCGGTCAAACCCTTCCTGCACAATGGACTCGGCACTTTGATCCTGTTCAATATAGAGTTCAAGAATGCGGTCCAGTTGATCATAGGGCGGCAGGCTGTCCTCATCTACCTGGTCCGGGGCAAGTTCGGCAGAGGGGGGGCGGTCTATCACTCGCCGGGGAATCACATAGCCCCGGGTATTGCGATACTCACACAGTTTAAACACCAGTGTTTTCGGTACATCTTTCAGAACATCAAAACCACCGGCCATATCGCCGTAGAGTGTGCAGTAACCCACCGCCATTTCACTTTTATTACCCGTAGTAAGCACCAGGTAACCCTTCTTGTTGGAGATCGCCATCAGCATGACTCCCCGGCACCGGGACTGCAGGTTTTCTTCAGTGGTATCCCGGCCGTAACCGGCAAACTCAGTATTCAGGGTGTCCATAAAGGCATCAAACATCGGCTCAATCGGCAACACCTTATAGGCGACACCCAGCGTTTTTGCCTCTTCTGCCGCATCCTCAAGGCTCATATCGGAGGTGTAACGATAGGGCATCATCACCGCCTGAACCCGGTCTTTACCCAGGGCATCGGTAGCCACTGCCAGGGTCAGGGCAGAATCGATGCCTCCAGAGAGACCCAGAACGACCCCCTTAAAGCCATTCTTATTGACATAGTCCCTGACACCGGTCACCAGGGCGTCATAAACCCTTGGGCAAACGTCGGGGATTTCAGCAACCTCTCCCTGGTCAAAGGTCGCAGAGCCTTTATCGAAGGCAACGCAGAACAGCTCTTCGGTAAACCAGGTTGCCCCAAAAGCCACTTCACCATCACCGTTCATGGCAAAGGAGCCTCCGTCAAATACCAGCTCATCCTGGCCACCCACCAGGTTGGTATAAAGGACAGGAAGGCCCGACTCCAGACAGCGCTCCCGGACCACCTGCTGGCGCAGGGACTGCTTGTTCATATGGAAGGGTGATGCATTGAGGCTGATGATCAGGTCTGCCCCAAGTTCCTTAGCCCGGCGAACCGGCCCCTGGTACCAGAGATCTTCACAGATCAACAGGGCAATATTCAACCCTTTGCAGGCATAAATAGCCGTCTTCTGACCTCTGACAAAATAGCGTTTCTCATCAAAAACCTGGTAATTGGGCAGATGCTGTTTCCCGTAGCGAGCAAGAATCTCACCATCACGCAGCACCAGCGCCTGGTTTTCCAGACCATGGGCCCCCATCAGGGGGACACCGATAACAAGATCAATACCTTTAACCACCCTGAGTCGGTTCAGCGCCTGTTCTACCCGCACAATCAGACTAGGCCGCAGCAGCAGGTCTTCAGGCGGATAACCACAGAGGGTCAGTTCCGGAAAGACAATAATATCTGCATCCAGCTGATCTCGGGCCTGCTCGGCAGCCTCAACGACACTGGACGTGTTTCCGTCAATATCGCCAACCTCCAGATTCAGCTGGGCAATGACCATATTGATCTTTGCTGTCATAGAAATACTTGTCTATCCGTTACTAAAAACCTGGGATAATCAGGATTATGTGGGTTTATCTACATTGTCAACGCCACTGCTTACCGGAGTAAGGCTTACGTAGCTCTCTTGTAGGTCTTGTAGGGCTTGTAGGTCTTAACGCCGGGCTGTAACGTGGCCCGACGGGGTCGCCTGGACGAATCTGCCACGAATTTGGTTTTTCATTAGTGGCAGTGACAAGGTAGTAGCAACCATTGAATAAGGCAATAAAAAAGCAGATTAAAGAAAAGGCGGAATTGGTATTACCCATCCACCCCAAAATCAAAATCCATGCTCTTTGAAGGGGGTTGCATATAACTACCCTGAATAAAATCAGCGCCAAACTGCCAGACAGGGGTCATTTCTTCTGCGCTTTCAATACCAGGCACGATCACTTTCCGTCCACTGTGACTCAGGTCACGGATTATTTTCTGTAATTCCTGGGTATTACCACTGCTGAGGCCGTCCGTGAAGGAGTGGTCCAACTTTACCAGGTCAATATCAAGATTAGCAATCCCGTCCAGTGGATTGAGGCTACAACCAAATTCGCTGATTACTGTCTGGCACCCCATCGCTTTGAGAGCACTGAAAAAATCAGGTATCACGTCTGAGTAACGGGCCAGATTCTGTTCACTCAATTCAATGGCAACGGCACTCGCAGGAATGCCTGCAGTTTGCAGGGCAGCCTTCATCCATGGAATAAACGTATCATCCGTTGCAGAGCAGCCACCGACATGCAGCAACAGCCGGGTATCACTTCCCTCTTTTCTCTTGGCCATCAATGCTTTACTGGCTTCAATCAGTTGCCATCGATCCAGCTTGTTCCACAGAGTGATTTTTTCCAGTTTTGGCCTGAATTCCGTGGCCTCATGTTCCTTTCCTTCCTTGTCGGTCAGGACAAAAGATACCTCATAATACTCAGCAGGAGAGCCTGCAAGGGAGATCACCGGTTGATAACTCAAGCTGATATTTTTGTCCTTTATCGCCTGACTAACCATGCCGACCAGCTGCTTTTCAACGGAATGGTTCGGGCTGACTTTACGCTTCTGGTAAAAGCACAGTTGGTTGCCACCTTGCTTTTGCGCCAACACCGTGGCTTGACGACTCTGGTCAGTCAATACCTTAACATCGCTGACGGTATCGCTGAGAATAACCGCTCCTATTGACAGCTTGACTGGCAACTGATGTTGATCAATGACAATATCCTCACCTGTCACGGCCGTCAGCAAACTGTTTATCAGTGCGGTAATGTCCTGTTTTTCACCTTCGCGAAGCAGAGCAGCAAAGTTCGCCCCCCCCATGCTGGACACGTGATGCCTGGCGTCAAGCTGTGAAGTTATCTTTTTCGCAACCGATTTAAACAGTTTCTGGCTAACCTCTATACCATGCTGCTCATGAGTGGCTTTCAGGGTTTCAAGATGGAGATAACATAGTGTTGACTTTCCTTTACCTTCTACCGCTCTTTGCATGGCAATAACCAGCGCCTGATCGAACAGTTTTCGGTCAAATAGCCCTGTTTCGGTGTCCGGCGCTGACTTTTCCAGGGTTTTATCCACTGAGTCCTGCTCACCTTCTTCCTCACAGCGCCTAATCTGCAAACTAAGTGTAAACTCACCATTAAATGACGTCGGTGAGATCACTATGGAAACAGGCAATTCTGAGCCATTATGAGCGACTAAAGGGCATTGAATGGCCGCCAGTGCCTGACCGCTTTCTTCAATTCCCGATAGAAATGCTTCAACCTCCTGCTGATCTTTGGTAATGATCAAATCCCTGAACAGCTTTCCATCCAGTGATTCCTCTTTTGCAAGCCCCAGCAGTTTGATAAATGCAGTGTTAGCAAACCGGATGCGTCCATAATTAATGTATACGACCGGATCAACCTGGTCATCGAGCAATAATTGACGCTGCTTTTCTGATTCATGCAAGGCCACGCTCATGCGTCGATGGTGTCGCCTGACCTTCAGGTCTTCGAACTCTTTCAGGGCAACCGTCAAAAGGTGTTCGTCTTGCCCCAAGGGAATAACTGCACGGGCACCCATTTGAATAAGCGACAGTTCATTGGTTTCATCATCCGGGTTTTTCAAGATGATACCGGGCAAATCAATGCCTTTCTGATTAATATCATCAAAGATTCGGGAATAAGTTAATGGCTCGGGAGGCTCTGCCATCAATAATAGGTCCCAGTGCTTTTGTCCGGACGTGGCTTCCGTGAGATCATCCGTCGAGTTGATCTGTTTTGCCCGAGTGGAATAACCAGACTCACGGAAAATATTCAGGAATGCTTCTGCTTCCCTGGTTGATGAGTCAATAATTAAAAAGCGAATTAAGTCCTTGTCGCCCAATGCCATGGTTATGTTTCCCTGTTGTTCTTGGAAAGCTATCGGCAGTTTCTTGCACAATTGTATAGCGCCAAGATGATTGTCAGTCATCCTGTTTTGTTCGCCATGAACCATTACTGAACGACATTGGTAGACATTGGTGAAAGTCTTAAAGGGCCTGACCCGGATAAGATCAAGATTTCATCGGATTTTCGACCAGCATGGAAGGAAAAGCTTGAACCATGGGGTATTGAACGCATTGATAAACTCTCCCCAGTGGGGAACAACCAGCAACGGATTAACTGGCTGTACAAGCAGGTCGACATATATCTGTTCTGGACATATATCTGTTCTGAATGGTTCCTCACTTTATTTATACGAAAGAGGAACTTTTAATTTATTTACATGCCGCTGGCAAATATGGCAGAGGCCAAACCGAGGTCGGGGATATTGTGGCATCAGCTATACGGCAAGCACCGATGCTGGAACACCATCAACTATCCGGTGCATGGTGTGGCACGGTTGCAGGTAGTTAATGGTGTTGTTTCACGGGGGACTGCCGATATTGATAAGTACATGACGGCTGCTGTCGTCAGTAAAAAGAAGCAGGTTCGGGGAATCAGCGTGTTGGCCTGATTTACCAGATAGAGAACAATGCCATCATTTCAGTGGTGATTAGAGCATGGGGCGATTTATGTTACTAAGCAAACACCATGATAGTCATGTCCGCTACTGGCTATTGGCTGCCATGACAGGAGTATGGCTGTCATGCCTGGCTGTCCATGGCAACGCAGCGGGCAGGCAAGTTGACCAGGAGTTTGGCAAGATAGAAGTTGAATTTCGCAATGAGTCCAGTGGCTTGATCTGGGCCTACCCCTGTGAAACCTGTCTGCCAAAACGATTGGTCTTTGACCAGCGGTTGCAAGTGGGCAGGCTAGGCGCAGGTAGTCAGGAGGCAACCTTGCAGGACTTGCGTGACCTGGAGGACTCCCCGGAGCAGCCTGCGTTGGTGATCTGGATTGAAAATACGGCTCAAGCCTTGCAGGTTATGTTGATCACACCACCGCAGAGTTCGGCACCGGAGTAAGGACTGTCAATGGTGTTATTGCCTGATAAAAATATCACCCGTCGTATATATGAACATTGGCCAGAGCACGAGTGGGCATAACAACAGAACAGTGGATAAAAATGTCAGGAATGTTTAGCAACGATCATTCAAAATATGAATGTTCAGAATACTCGCAGACAAGCTCTCGATGGTTATGGATGTCAGGGTGTTTTCTGCTCTCCTTGATTTTATCTTGTGAACTGGCGGCAAATGATATTGATCTGTTTGTTGCCGACCTTCCCACTGCAGCCCAGCCCAATGTGATGCTGATTATGGATACATCGTCGAGCATGCACACGAGGGATTGGGTATGTGGTGTTTTTGGATGTCAGCCTTCTGGCGCCTCCCGCATGGATATAGCCAAGCGAGTGGCCAAGGACTTTATCAGTGATGCACAGAATATCAACATCAGTGTAATGAGATTTAACTATGATGAGGGCGGCCGCGTTATATTCGCATCTGAAGATATTGACACTGGCCGAGAGAGAGCCATGAATGCCATTGATAGTTTGGGTCCCTGGGGCTTTTCACCAATGGCTGAAACGTTGTATGAAGCCTATCTTTATTTTTCTGGGCAGAACACAAAATTCGCGTGGAACTTCTTTGGAAGCGATTTCAATGCCTATTTGACACTAGGCGGGGCTTATCGTTCCCCCATTGTCACAGAATGCCAAAAGAACAATATCATCTTGCTGACTGATGGCGCACCTTCCTATGATACCAGTGCTGATGTCGACATTGAGCGGTTGATCGCGGGTAAGACCATGCCAAGTCATTTGTACCATGATTGCCACCAATGCCTTAATGAAATTATCTGGTATATGGCCAATTACGATGTTAACAGCCATTTTAATGACGACCAGAACGTCCTCTTAAGCGTTATTGGCTTTGGTGATATGGATCAATGGTCGTCAGATGTACTGGCCAATTCCGTCCGTGCCGGTAACGGGCAGTACTACCGGGCCGAGGATGCTGACCAGCTGAGTCAGGCGTTTGCCGATATTATGGTTCGGGTCAATTCGGAATCCACCTCATTTGCCGCACCGACCGTCCCCGTCAATGCGTTTAACTCCCTTGAGTCCACCGATGAACTTTTCTACACCGTTTTTGCCCCTGGCTCTGGGCCAGACTGGACGGGCAACCTGAAACGTTACCGTTTGGGTGATGATAATCAGATATACGATGCCAACGGGAGTCTGGCCATTGATCCGGTGACTGGCTTTTTTTCTGACACTGCCCAGAGTTTCTGGAGCACCGCCCCGGATGGCAAAGTCGTTTCAGCCGGGGGGGCTGCGGCACATTTGGATCCGGACCGACCGGTTTATACCAATTTAACTGGCGATAAGGATGTGGATCTGTCAAACGATCGGAATAGGGTCTTCGAAGGCAATGTTTTTGCTTTTTCTGACGGCATGCTGGGCGTTACTGGCTTACTTGAGAAGATGTCGCTGCTGCAGTGGGCACGGGGCCTTGATATTGATGACGACGATGGCGATGGTACATTGATAGAACCACGGTTCAGTATGGGTGACCCTATTCATACTCAGCCGGCCATTGTGACTTATAACCCTTGGGGGTGGGATGGTCGTGTGGATAAAACCGTTTTTTTTACCACCAATGATGGTTTTCTCCATGCTGTGGATGCCCACACTGGGTACACTAATTTCTCGTTCATTCCCAGGGATTTGCTGGGCAACCTGCGAATGTACCGGGAGGGGACGGTTCGCCCGGCGATATCCGGTGCGCCAACATCGGATTCACAGTGTGTGTGGAATTACCAGGTACCCGGTGCCTGTGTGCCGGCCCGTTATTGTGAATACAGGTTTGAGTGGGGAGATGGACCCCTGAGCGATAGTTGTCGTCTTATCCCCCCGACACCCACGAACGATGATGAGTGCGATTGGGATTGGTCAAGAGCAAGGTGTGCACATCCTGAGTATTGTGAATGGGATTATAACGGTATGTTGGTCGGCAACTCTGTTTGTGATATCAGACCCAGGCATGAATGGCCAGCTCCACCACCGGAGCCCGACCCTGGCAGAGCCAAAGTATATGGCATGGATGGACCAATAACTGTCTTTTTCAGGGACTGGAACGGCGATGGCAACATAACGGATGGTCATGGGCATGCTCACTTATTCCTGACCATGCGCAGGGGGGGCAGTAATATCTATTCTCTGGACGTCACTCACCGGGGTGCCCCGTGGCTTAGATGGGTTATCAAAGGGGATTTAGATTCCAATAACATGGCTGACGATCCAGCCAAGAATCCCGACTTTCCGGAGTTGGGGCAAACCTGGTCAAAGGCGCAGTTAACGAAGGTCAAGTGGCGGGGGAGTGAACGGTACGTGTTACTGTTTGGTGGTGGCTATGACGAAGATGCTGATCAGCAAGTGAGAATTGAGGAAAACGACATAGGCCGGGCAATATATATGGTCGATGCCTATACCGGTGAAATGCTTTGGCATGCAGGCAAAAACGGTAACCTGACCATCTCGGAAATGAAATACAGTATTCCGGCAGATCTGACATTGGTTGATATAAACCAGGATGGCCTGGCCGATTTTTTTTATGCGGTGGATATTGGCGGTCAGGTGTTCCGTATTGATATCAATCACAATAACAGCGCGGCCTGGAATTTCGCCAGCGGTGGTCTGATCGCCCAATTGGCAGGTACGTCTGAAGTGGATGCCCGGCGGTTTTTTGAGGCACCCACTGTAGCCGTTGACAGCAATCGCGAATATCTCAATATCGCCATAGGCAGCGGTACCCGCCCCAGCCCCATGAATACGGTGGTGAGTGATCGTATGTATGTGATTCGTGACCGCAATATCTTTAACAAGCCGACCACTTACCGGTATTTCAACGGTGGGGTCATTACTGAGTGGTCACTGCACGATGCGACCTCCAACATCATTCAACACGGTAACCAGTGGGATAAAAATGCGGCACTGAGCTCTTTGAGCGGAGCTGCTGGCTGGTTTATGGTACTGGAAGATCCCGGCGAGAAAATCCTGGGCCGGGCCTCACTGATCAATGGCATGCTGCTGTTTAGCTCTTTTGTTCCGCAAGTTTCCGATAATAGCTGTAATCCGGGCGTTGGGCTCAATTATTTTTATGCCGTGAGTATTGAGGATGGTACCAGCGCATTGAATGTGTCCGCTATGGAGCATATGGGCTCGCACGGTAGACGAATGATACTGAGCAGTCGCTCCATTGCGCCTCAGCCCTCTGTGATCTCCAAGGGCGCAGGAATGCAGGTGTGCATCGGTTCTGAATGTCTTGTCGGCGATGACCAGCGTTTGAAACCGGACAACCTGGAACGTATCAAGCGAAGTTTCTGGAGAGAAAACCGTTGAGTAGAGGGCGTACCCTGGCGATCTGGTGAGTACGAACAAACCATGAGAAAACTCACCAGAGTAGCCACATATAATGGCTAAGGAATTGCCCCGGAATAACTTCATCATTTTATTCACTCCTCGGAAATGCCGCCGCCCGCTTCCCGCCACCCGCTGCCCGCAAAAGCACAAGTGGTTCC
>NZ_JAHHPO010000684.1 GCF_024606365.1 Endozoicomonas sp. ONNA2 | reverse complement strand
AGCTAAATATCCTATTATCGGGATGATCGTTCGACCGATTCTGTCGCCCTGCTCGAAAATGGTTCTCTGAAGCTGCCAGGAAAATTTAAGCTTCTTCATTTGCCCAGGAATTTACTGACTAACATCAAGGAAGATCAGCAAATCCACATTGAATTTGACCGGCTCGTGTCAAATAACAGCCCCGCCCGTTGTCAGATCAGCTCCGATAGCGATGAAGTAACATTCGTAGAACTATCTGAAGCATTGAAGGTGCTTTTTAAAATGGACTAGTACACGTTTTCAATGTATTTAATGGGTCCCCTGTATCAATGATGCCCAAACTTCGCTCGTCCTGAGCGGAGTTGAAGGGCGTAAACACCAAGCCCTGAATAAAGACTGTGCCAATCACACTTCGACTCCGCTCAGGGTGAATGGAGTTTATACACCTCAAACTCATTGAAATGGTGTGCTAGTAGATTGTTTTAATGGCAGTGCGGTGACACCATCCTTCGACAAACTCAGGATGAACCGGGGTATGCTGGGTGAATTTTTATTAACCCTGTATTCAAGTCATACATACATAATCTATGACTTCTATATTTATGAGTCTCGTAAGTAGGACTTGAATCCTGCAAATAACTTCTAATTTCTTTGCACTGTACCCGCAGTTGCATACCACACAATCTCAAACTACTTTTTTTTTGCACACTCAGGGATCTCCGTTTTCGGCAGCTCCTTAATTATAAGTCGCGAAAATTCAGTTGTTACAAAGTTCCTATTCAAAAATTCTAACCCGTGGGCTGAGTAGTCTTTAGAGGTCTGATGTATAAATTTTTTAACAGGTTGTGATTTGCACAGGAGATCGTTGTGATTCCATCCAAGCCAGGCGTTATTGGCAGTGCGTTAGGTGCAGCAGGTAGAGTGTTAGGTGCAACAGCTGGAAGTACAATTCCCGGCACTGATTCATCCGCTTCGCCTTGCGATTCTATACCCTGTAGAGCTTCAGAAAAGCCAGAGCGATTTGGTCGACATTCAATTGTCAAAACCTCATGCAAAAATCCACGTGACCAATATCACCTGGCATGTGTTCCCTTCAATTTGTTCAGGCTGGTGTATCGGAACTGTTCCATTTGTGATCAGCCAGAACTGCAGTTATTGCGTGATGGCAAAGCCCCTGCTATGGATGCCTGCATAGCAGGTGATCTGGATACCCTTGAGACAATCCTGGAGTTCAACCCTGATATCATTTCTCTTCATCCAGACCTTATTGAGTATGTCGCCAGCAATGGCAAAGCCGACTGTATGGGCGTGTTGATAGACAGGGGAGTGAATATCGAAATTATCAATGACGCGCTCTACAAAGCGGCCCAAAATGGCCACACAGAGACCGTCAAGGTGTTACTGGGTGCCAAGGGTATCGAGGTCAATGCGAAGGCTGTCGATGGCTTGACGGCTCTGCACATAGCTGCCCACGAAGGCCGCACAGAGACCGTCGAGGTGTTACTGCGTGCTGATGGCATCGAGGTCAATGAAGTAGATAACACCGGTGCAACGCCGCTTCATCGTGCTGCTAAAAATGGCAACGCAGAGTGCATGGGATTATTAATTAAAGAAAACGCAGATGTCGATGCCGCTGATGACTTTGGTAACACACCAGTACACTACGCCGCCATGAATAAATATTCCGGGTGCATATTTATACTGTTTAATGACAAGGCAGATATGCACAAACCTAACCATGAAGGTAAGACGCCGTTTGACCTCGCCATTGACAATGGCTTTAAATGGTTCAAGCTGTTGCAAGGCTCCGGCGGTCTGAAGTCCAGCAGCAAAGAAATGCTTGAACACCTGTGCAACGCAGCCTACTGTGGCAAAGCCAGGGCACTCAAAAAGCTGATCTTCAAAGCTGAAGCAGACATCATCGACAAAAAAAGTGAACGGGATGGCAAAATGGCCCTGCACCATGCCGCTGAGGGAGGCAGTGTTGAGTGTGTTAAAATTCTGTTGGGCAATGGTGCCGAGATCAATGCTGTTGACCGCTACGGCAATACGCCATTACAGATTGCGGCCCACAGTGGCCACAAAGAGATTATTGCACTATTGATTCAGCGAAGGGCCGATACGGCTTGTGTTGATAAAGATGGACGAACACTCTTGCATATTATCGCGGCAAGAGACGAAATCACTTGGCTGGACTTATTCGACACTACAAAACAAATCAACTCACCGGATAAAAACGGTAACACGCCTTTACACATTGCTGCCCGGAACGGTTTCAATGAATTACTGGAAAAGCTTGTCGACATTGAAGGGGCAGATATCACGGTCCAAAATAAAGCAGGTGAGACACCATGGGCCAGCGCTGCTAAAAAGGTCAAGCTCGATTGTTGCAAACTGCTCAGACAAAAAACTTTGCGTTGCAGGTAAACTTTGGCTCTTAGAGTAGACATTAAGGAATTCTTCCTGATCTTTCTTTAGCTTCTGCATACGAGTGCAGGCGGTTTGGTTTGTTGCGGGTCTTGAATTGGAACCACAAAGAGCACAAAGAAGAGCTTTTCTTTTCCTTTGTGCTCTTGTCGAGTCAACGGTA
>NZ_JAHHPO010000683.1 GCF_024606365.1 Endozoicomonas sp. ONNA2 | reverse complement strand
CGCTACGGGCGCTATTCGCGGACAGCCTCCAAGATTAGCCGATCGGCGGGACAGATCACTAACAACCCCGTCAGTTGCGGTAACGGCAGATGGCAGTCTTGATCCCGGCAGCGTGGCGGTTGAGAGCCCAGAGAATGTGCTCCTGAACCAGCGCTGATGGATAATCCAGGCGACTTTTCAGAGCGGCAATGACGCTGTCACTGCCCGGGGCATTGCCCAGTGCCACGGCGATATTGCGCAGCCAGCACTCATAACCGGCCCTGCGGATCGGCGAGCCAGCGGTTCGTTCCAGAAACTGCGCTTCACTCCAGAGGAAAAGCGCCACCAGATCACTGGCATCCAGCTGATGGCGGGGTTGCAAGTCCGGCTCCCGGGTCGGTTTGGCAAAACGGTTCCAGGGGCAGACCAGCTGGCAGTCATCACAGCCATAGATACGATTGCCCATCAGCGGGCGCAGCTCCACAGGAATGGGACCCTTGTTTTCGATGGTCAGGTAAGAGATGCAGCGACCGGCATCGACCTGGTAAGGGGCGACAATGGCCCGGGTTGGGCACTTGTCCATGCAGGCGGTGCAGCGGCCGCAGTGGTTGTTTTCATAAGGTTTATCCACCGGCAGCGGGAGATTGGTGAACAGCTCCCCCAGAAAGAAAAATGAGCCGGCCTGCCGGTTCAGTATCAGTGAGTGCTTACCAACCCAGCCCAGCCCTGCCTGTTGCGCCAATGGCCGTTCCATTACCGGAGCACTGTCCACAAAGGCCCGATAGCCATGTTCACCAACGGCTGCCTCGATCTGCCGACCCAGCTGGGTCAGCCGTTTGCGTATTAACTTATGGTAGTCCCGACCCAGGGCATAGCGGGAGACATAGGCTTTTTCCGGTTCATTGAGCAGTTTGATGGTTTCGGTATCCGCTGGCAGGTAATCCATGCGGGCAGAGATCACCCTTAATGTGCCGGGATGCAGCTGTTCCGGGTGGGCCCGCAGCTCCCGGTGTCGGGTCATATAGGCCATATCACCGTGATAGCCGTTGGCCAGCCAGGCTGATAGATGCTCAAGATCATGGTCAGGTATTTTGGCGTCGGTAATGC
>NZ_JAHHPO010000682.1 GCF_024606365.1 Endozoicomonas sp. ONNA2 | reverse complement strand
TTTTTTCTGAGGGTATTGCCCTGGATTGCCGGGATTCGCTGGACACCATAAAACGCTTGATTAATGAACATGATGCAACCATTTTAAGCAGGGATTAATGGCAGACTATTCTCGGGCAGCAATTCCCGGTCTTGCTTTTTTTGCCTGAGGGTGCCCCTGATTCTATCGACCCGAGCCTTTTACGCTTTTGCGTTGAAGTATTAAGAGCATCAACAAACGCCTGACTTTGTTCACCCAGTCGGCCTAACAGAACTTTTAACCTGGACTGTCCTATTGTGCTTGTATTCGCCCCTCTGGCGATGAGGGTTTCAACGGCTTCCAGGTCTTTTGCCAAAAGTGCGAAATAAAGAAGCGTTTTTCCAGGCTTGCTAACTGGCTGATTAACATCGGTAAAAGCATTCAAGGCTTTGGGTAGTAATTCCTTAAGCAACGCGATATGTAGAGGGTTGTCATACTCGCAAATTGCATCAAAAGCAGTAAGCCCGACACTAGTGCAAAGCTCAATTCTGGCTTCTGCTGCAAGGAGTATCCTGACCACTTCAGGGGCATTTTCGTTTAAAGGATTGTACGGGTAAAAAAAAGGGCGTGTGGCATAAAAAAGAGGAGTGCGATTATCTTCATCAAGCGCATTCACATCGTCGTGTTTGGCAATCAGTTTTTTCAGTGCCCGTTCATGCCCGGATTCTGCGGCAAAGTGAATGACTTTTCGTTCGTCAATATTTGCCAGTTCGAAGGAAGCACCATTGTCAATCAAGAGGTCAAATAGCTCAGGAGTTTCAGGATTCCCGGCAGCCAGATGGAGAGCCGTGCAACCAGTTTCCTCCCGGATATTCATATCTGCCTTGTGATCCAGAAGTAGTTGCATTGCCGCAGAATTACTGCCTTTTGCAGCATGATGAAGGGGTGTCATGCCTTTATTATCTTGCATATTGATATCAGCACCGGCGCCCAGTAATGAGCGGATCAACGCCAAATTACCGTTTTTAGTGGCAATGTGAACGGGTGTATGGGCCTTCCATGAATGACGAGCGCCCGGGTCTGCACCCTCAGCAATCAGTTGAAGGGCTTTTTCTGTCTCACCAGCTTTAGCTGCATGGGCAACGGGTGAGAAAGTGATTTCCCCACAAATATGTGAGCGGCAGGTAGGGCATTGGCTATTAAATACGGGATTGGCTGTACGGCATTCTTGCAGACACTTGTCATGGAAGAAATGCATGCCGGGAGCGCTCTGACGATGAGGACCATAATTATCAAGCAAATGCAGCACTTTAACAGAATGTGGGCCAAAAAAACCTTCACCACAAAATATGCAGTCGGAAGAAACATTTTCCCGGGTGGCACCATTGGAAATATCATCTTCCGATAAATAATTGGGTCGCTCGGAAGTCAATTCCAGTAGTCGAGACAGGTTAAAATAGTGAGCGGTCAGATCCATTGTCATTTCCTTTTTCAGGCTTGGACCAAGAACACTTATCTTTGCATGCACTCATGCAAAAGACTGGACGTCAAAATCCTCTGGACCAATATTATTTTTATAGGTTCCCTGTGCAGGAGTAATCGCTGAAAATTTGCATTAAATATCATCCTGTCTTCTTAAGAAGTTAATAAAAACCTGAATCCGTAAGGTTTTGATTGCACCGGAAGAATTTTACCAATTTAATA
>NZ_JAHHPO010000681.1 GCF_024606365.1 Endozoicomonas sp. ONNA2 | reverse complement strand
TATTCTTAAATAAACTTTCTCTATGTCATGACGTACGATCAGTGGTAATCAGGTTCTATTTTGAACCGGTGGATGGTTTACCGGTAGCCGACTTCCAACCTGGCCAGTACATCGGTATTTATCTGCTGCCGGAGCATTCAGAACACCGCTGCATTCGTCAATACAGTCTCTCCGATGCCCCAAATGGCAAGAGTTATCGCATTTCGGTAAAGCGTGAGGGTAAAGGAGAAACCCGCGGCATGATTTCGCACTATCTTCACGACAATATTCAAATAAACGATAGTGTTGAACTGTGTCCACCCAGTGGCGACTTCTACCTGAATCAGCGTTCAGATGGACCTGTCGTGCTCATGAGTGCCGGTGTTGGCCAAACCCCCATGTTAAGCATGCTGAACAGTCTGACCAGAAATAAAACTGGCCAACCGGTTGTTTTTGTCCATGCTGCCATTAACAACAGAGTTCATGCTTTCCATCAGCACGTGAGGGATATTGCAGAAAAAAACGACAACATAGAACAGATTCTGTTTTACGATGAGCCAACCGACCACTGTTCCAATCATCATTACGCAGGCAGGACGGATCTGGAACTGATTCGCGCTAAAATCGACCTCCCGGGAGCACATTACTACTTCTGTGGTCCTCTGGGGTATATGGCGATGGTTAAAAAAACGCTGCAGCGCTGGAGAGTGACAGAAGACAGACTTCACTATGAAGTTTTCGGCCCTCATAAAGATCTCTGACTTGCTTTGGCATTTTCTTTCTTACAGTCCTCAGCTGTTACCGGAATCCGTCCAGCTGCAAGCACATCACTCATACTGAGATCACCACTGGACACTGTGCATGTTTGCCCAACAAAAAAGCATCATTGGGTGAAAAACCATTTGGAATAAGTACTGTCACCGTTCGTCCCATGCTATTTTCTGGTAAATAATCATTAACCCATTCTTGCTTCATCCCCATACTTGAAATCAACTGAATTTTTTTAACCGGGTTATCGGAATTCAAAGAAACACTGCTCAAAATCATATCCATAAATTTATCCAGTGATTGAGCATGACTTTCAGAGGAACTTGATACGATGGTAATATCTTCGCCAGAGGGACTTCCTAACAGACAAAAGAATACGATTGAAATTCCCAGGGAAAATTTTGTATTGTGATAGCAGAAATAGAACAAGGTTTTATCTGTTAAACTCAGGTTTGCTCGCAAAAAAACAGCTTCAAATTCTGATTGATAACTATCTGGCTCCTTTAAAAACTGATCAAGAAACGCCATGATAAAACACGTTGCCAACCACCACAATATCTGAAGATGGAAGCTTCTTTTGACCTGAATCCGTAACTTCAGAAGACGTTGAAACCTTCGGAAGCCGGTCGTGC
>NZ_JAHHPO010000680.1 GCF_024606365.1 Endozoicomonas sp. ONNA2 | reverse complement strand
CATAGTAACTGCCCACTTAGCCAGAAATATACGATTCCATTCGGCCAACTACTTATAATTTGCTGATTTACACATCACAGGATATTTTTGAGAAGAAGTATTAATCTCGAATTATTTCCGAAAATAAACTATTCATAAAAGCTCATGAAAGCAAAGCCCAAATGCACGATCTATTTGAAATGCTCAGGGTATCACAATTTATGATACGGATTCAGAAAGGTTGTTTGATAAATAACCAAACAAAATTCAAATTAATTCGGACGACCAAACACATATTTGTTCAATATTTATCTTTTTCAGGATTATTGAGTAGCAGTTTCACTTTTAAAATGGAGTGAATAAATGAACCAGGCCGTCAATTTGCCAAGTTCTTCGATACCTCAACAATGCACTTTTTGCCCACAAAAAGATTCAAGTCAATTTGGTGGGCGTTCACTGGTAACAACAAAGTGCAAATTGCATCATATGGGTCACTTGGAATGTATACGAGACAATGCTGAATCATTGAGTAATCGGGATAATTGTGAATGCAAACCCGGTATGCCCTTGGTTCGAAATTCCAGGCCATTGTTAGAGGATGCCTGCCTGGGGGAGGACCTGGAAGCTCTCAAGATGGGACTTGAACTGAAACCTGAAGGCGATATTACCTCTGCTCTTTCAGCTGCAGCAAGAAATAATCGCTCCCTGGGGATTGTGGCTTTCCACGCAGCTGCTTTTGCAGGCCACACAGGGGCCATCCGGATATTGCTGGACATTCCCTCCTGCCTGGCCGAAGAGAAGGATAGCTATGGCCAAACGGTTCTGCACAAAGCTGCTTATCAGGGCCACACAGAGGCCATCCAGATATTGCTGGATAATATCCCCTCCCTGGCCGAAAAGAAGGATAGCTATGGCCAAACGGCTCTGCATAAAGCTGCTTATCAAGGCCACACAGAGACTATCCAGACATTGCTGGGCATTGCCCCCTCCCTGGCCGAAAAAAAGGATGGCTATGGCCAAACGGCTCTCCACCTGGCTGCTCATAAAGGGCACACACAGGCGATCGAGTCATTGCTGGGCATTGCCCCCTCCCTGGCCAAAATGAAGAATAACAATGGCCATACGCCGCTCCACGTAGCTGCTTTTGAAGGCCGCGTAGCGACCATCCAAAAATTGCTGAACATTGACCCCTACCTGGCCAGGGATAAGGATAAGTCTGGCCGAACGGCTCTCCACTTCGCTGCCCGTCAAGGCCACACAGGGGCCATACACGCACTGGTGAGTATTATTGCCCCCTCCCTGGCCAAGGATAACGATGGCACAACGGCTCTACACGCAGCTGCTTATGGGGGCCACACAAAGGCCATCCATACATTGCTGAAGATTGCCCCCTCCCTGGCAGAACAGAAAAATAAAAATGGCACAACAGCTCTCCACTGCGCTGCTTGTGGAGGCCACACAGAGATCATCCAGACATTGCTGGAGATTGCCCCCTCCCTGGCCGAAGAGAGGGATAACGATGGCCAAACGGCTCTGCACAAAGCTGCTGACAAAGGCCATACTGAAGCCATCCAGACATTGCTGGACCGTGCCCTGGTCGAAAAGCAGGATAGCCATGGCCAAACGGCCCTCCACTTCGCTGCTCGTCAAGGCCATACAGAGGCTATCCAGAGATTGCTGAAAAGTGCTCCCTCCCTGGCCGAAATGAAGGATAACGATGGCCAAACGGCTCTCCACCTGGCAGCTCGTCAAGGCCATACAGAGACCGTCCAGACATTGCTGAAGCGTACCCTGGTCAAAGTGAAGGATAACGATGGCGAAACGGCTCTCCACTTTGCTGCTTATGGCGGCCACAAAGAGGTCATCCTGACATTAATGGGCAATGACCCCTCACTGACCGAAGACAAGGATAAGTCAGACCGGGCGGTTCTCCACTTCGCTGCTTATGGAGGCCACAAAGAGGTCATTCAGACATTGCTGCAGATTAACCCCTCCCTGGTCAAAGTGAAGGATAACGGTGGCAAAACGGCTCTCCATTTCGCTGCTTATGGAGGCCACACTGAAGCCGTCCAGACATTGCTGGAAAATGACTCCTCCCTGGCCGAAAAGAAGGACAAGTCAGACCAAACGGCTCTCCACGCAGCTGCTTATGGAGGCCACACGAAGGTTATCCAGACATTGCTGAAGAGTGCTCCCTCCCTGACCGAAAACAGGAATAAATTAGGCTGGACGGCTCTGCACACAGCTGCCGATCAAGGCCACACAAGGGCCGTCCGGACCTTGCTGGACAAAGCCCCCTCCCTGGCCAAAGTGAAGGATAAGTTATCAGACCAGACGGCTCTGCACAAAGCTGCTTCTAATGGCCACACAGGGGTCATCCATGCATTGCTGGACATTATCCCCTCCCTGGCCGAAGAGAAGGATAGCAACGACCAAACGGCTCTTGACCTGGCTGCTGACAAGGGCCACGCAAAGGCCATCCGGACATTGCTGATCAGAGCCCCCTCCCTGGCCGAAGCCAAGGATAATTTACTACGCCGGACGGCTCTGCACATAGCTGCTTCCAATGGCCACACAAGGGCCATGCAGACATTGTTGACCATTGCCCCCTACCTGGCCGAAAGGAAGGATAGCTATGGCAAAACGGCGCTACACTTGTCTGCTTCTAATAACTGCACAAAGGCCATCCGGACATTGCTGAAGATTCACTCCGCGCTGGCCAAAGAGAGGGATAAGAAAGGCCAGACGGCTCTGCACACAGCTGCTGGTAAAGGCCACACAGAGGCCATCCGGACATTGCTGGAGAT
>NZ_JAHHPO010000679.1 GCF_024606365.1 Endozoicomonas sp. ONNA2 | reverse complement strand
CAACGGTTGCTGGAAGGAATGTTACTGACAAACCACTATCTGCCTGAACACATTGATATACCGGATCTCTGCTTTTCAAACCGGGTGTCAACTGATGATGAAAGAGGCGTGGTTGTTGATGGTGATCACGTCATGTTGGGCCAGAAACGCCTGTGGCACTTTATCACGGCCATACTGTTCGAGCTTAAACAAACAGAGTATCAATTCAGGAATCAAAAGCTTACTGTCATGCCACACGATGGTGAACCGGTTGTACTCCAAAAACCGGATTTTACCCTCACGGATACCGGCCTTGTTATAAAGAACTGGACATTGCAACAGTTAACCGCCTTTTTCAAGGCAACCGAGTTCACAGAACAATGGTATAAAAAGCCTCAGGACAAACGGGAACCCTATGCGATCAGGCTTGAGGCCAAACTAGCCCAAATGAAAGCAAGAACCAAAGAGACCAGGAAAGCTGAGCCTAAAAAAGCAGCATTCCTGCTGTCACCTTCCATGATTATCGATATCATCAAATACAAAAAACCATTAAAGCCAGCGGTGTGGTCATCTCTGGAACACTATGCCAGCAACGGCCAGCTAACCACAAGTTTATGTAAGGCGCTCAGCCCGGTTATCCGAAATGATAATGATGGTGTTGTTCCTGAACTCGTTAAAAATGCAGTGGCTGAAAAATTGGTACAGATTGAGGCAACAAAAACACCCGTAGTAACAGCAATCGCTCTGCAACAACCTCCTGCAAGCACGACACCCCCTTGGGACCAGGATTCCACCAGGAGCATTCAAGGGCCGAAATTTACCTTTGAAGCGGCAATGGAAGAGCTGGATCGTTTTCCGATATTGGGGAATAGAGAACTTGAACTATTGGAACCCTATCGGGAAGAGATGATACTTCCGCAGTTAATAAGTGTTCTGCAAAAGATTAACCATCATGATGTGGATAAACAGACACAAAACGCCTGGCATTCAGCCTTGGAATGCAGAAAAAAAGACCCTCTTGGGCTGAACGACATTGACATTTGGGAATCGGATTCTGATTTATTGTCGCCGGATTTTGATTTATTTGCGACCGATTCAGAATGGGTCAACAACAATGACTGGATGGAAGAGTTCCTACAA
>NZ_JAHHPO010000678.1 GCF_024606365.1 Endozoicomonas sp. ONNA2 | reverse complement strand
TATGGCTGCAGCCCTTGGTAATCGGGAACATCGGATGGGATCACCAAACAGTTACAGTTTAACTTTCTGCATCGGTACTAACACTATGAAACCGAAAACTTTGCTGCGAAATTTTCATGCAAGTAGTCCTTATAGGTAGCAAAATTTTTCTCCGACTCCAGAAGTGTTGTAACTTTATACTTCAGATCATTACGAAAACCTTGAAGTTCATGTTGGTATTGAGCGGGGGAGAAGTTCACCAGACGGCTACCCGCCAGAGCTTTAACTTCCAAAGGACTCAATTTTTCCTCTTTTGCATCTATCAATTTCGTCAAAGCTAAATCATATGCACAGCGCAGCAATCTAATATGGCGCATTTTGGTCGCCGATGGAGAATGAATATCTTGACGAATATGCTTTTCCCCCGTGAGACTTTGCAACATAGATCCAGCCAACCAGGCAACAGGATCCTGCTCCCCCCTGGTATATGCGTTCGTTCTACTAAGAATGGTTAAAAACTCATGCTCTAAAGCACAAAGCTCACCATAAGGTGTTTCAATTGCCAGCATTTGCAGCATACGACCGGCCGCCTTGACTTCATCATCCTGTTCCAGACTCATCATAAAATCAGTAAGTTGCTTACTTTTAACAGGATCACCTTGCCTGCCATCTTTCAAATGTACAGTGAGGGCAGATTCTCTGGGCCCAAAGTTTGCTGCGTCTGCCGGCGTCAACTGGTATTTTGCAATGCCGGGCGTTGAGGCCAGCAGTGTTTCAGCCCATCCATTGTCATTTGATAACACATCTGTGTCCTGTACCCTTGTAGCAAAACCGTTGTTCAAAAAATGGCAAGCCATCCGCTTACTTTCATCATTGCCATTGAGCATTTTTTCTGCCAGCAATTTAGCCTCATTTATAACTGCTTTCAAATGCATTCGTTGGGTCTGTGTGAAATCAACCAGGCGGCGAGGATATAATGACAGAGACCTTAGAAAAGAAGATTTATGCGTATATCGCTGTTTGCCATCATCAGCAGGCCCATTGCAATAAATTATTTTTGCAAGATCGTTTAAGCATTCCATCCTCCTGGAATCTGATAGTTGAGCTTCTAAAACACCAGGCAGTTTATCGCAAAAACCTGCAGGATCTAAACCATCCCGATTACTGGCGCAGGTTTTTAATTTATCCAGAGGAGCCTTCAGGCTTTCTGAAAGCTTGCTTGTAAGTTGCTCGACTTTCCTGGTTTGAGTCTTTGTCTTCTCATCCAGTTCATTCTTTTCACGTTTAACCAAATTCAGATTATCCAGTGCGGCTTGACGATCCTTTTTTTCCTTGTCCAGCTCGGATTGGTATTTCGAATTAATCTCCTCTGCCTTTGTACGCCCCTCCTCTGCCTTTCTATATGCCTCATTAACAATGTCTGTCTGTTTCTCCGCCTCAATAACCCGTCCTTTCATCTCTGTTACTTCATCAGTCAGCACTTGGACTTTACGATTTGCTGCCTTAGATTCACTTATGTTTTGTTCTGCAATATGTTGAAGATGAATTTTTTGCTCCTGCAATTTTTTGATCTCCTCCTGTTTGGCCTGATTTTCCTTGTCAAATTCTTCCTTGAGATTATTCTGCTTTCGCTGCATATTTTGAATTAACTGCTTTATATGCTGTATTTCAGCATCTTTCTGCTCTAAATCCTGTACATGCAGACTTTGACTCCAAGTTAAATCTGCTTTTAGATTCTCAGCCTGCTTATTAATTATGTCCTGATTTTTTTTCTCCTCATCTCTTTGTTTGATTAGATGATTAACCTGCATCTCAAGACGATGAATCTGTTCTACATCTGACTGGTTATTACGATCAAACTCTTCAATTGACTTGTACCACATCGCATAATACTGAAGTTTGATCACACAAGAATTAATATCGGGGCGAGCAACGTCTGATTTCAAAACCATTTCAGTCAAGAAGTCTTTCAGACTATTGCAAAAATTTGAATAATTAGTTCCTCTAAGTTTAGGAAGGAATTTTGCCGGGTCTATTGCGACCACTTGGCCAGGTGTAAAAGTACCTGACTTGACAACTTCATACATGGAGGGATTTTCGGAAAATAGATTCAACAAAGTAATTCCAAGGGAGTAGACCATAGACTTTTCAGTGTATTTTTTTTGCCAGAACTGTTCAGGAGAAATAAAAAGCGGAGTCCCCATAGGATCTGTAATCTCAGCCGCAGTTGGAGCTACCAAATCTTGTACATGAGCATTGTCAATAAAATAGATTTCCTTCTTATCACGATCATAAAGCATGTTAGATGGTTTAAGGTCAATGTGAACTTTACCACCTGCCACAAAAGCCTGCGCTTGCTTCACCATGGCTAAAGCACATTCAAACCTCTCTTGCAACGGCCAGGATTCATCCTCAAAATATTTCATCAGACAACATCCAGGAAGACGCATCTGATCCAGAAATAAAAAGTTTTCATAACTTCCAGCACCTAATGTACCGCCCTGCTCTAAATGGAATTCTATTTCGCTCAGGCCATTATCAGAATTTTCCTGAACTTTCATGACTCTCTTATATTCATGCCCTTCAGGAACTCCCCACCATCCTTCTGCATTACGAACCAAATGGCTACTTTCATATACATCACCATATGTACCACTACCTAACATATCCTTTGTTCTAGTATGCACTTGGATAATAACAGGTTCCTCACCGTTTTTCTGGAAGCCAACCAAGGTATCAAAAGAATCACAAATCTTTACTTCACAACGCCAGGATCGAATTGAGCCATTATTACGGGCGCATGTAAACTGATCATATAATTCATTAGCCATGAGGTTTTCAGGAACACTCAGTTGTCGATCGAATACAATATCTTTATCATTTCGTGGCTCAGGAGGTGATGGGTATGCCCCAAGCCCTACTGGCTCCTTAGTAACAACACCAACAACAATAGAATTTGAAG
>NZ_JAHHPO010000059.1 GCF_024606365.1 Endozoicomonas sp. ONNA2 | reverse complement strand
GTATGTGCGGTCGACACACTCAATAGAACGCCACTGTCTGCAGCTTTCGATAAAGCCAGGAGGAAATCGCGGGTCAGCTGATCCAGGCCTTCCCGCTCTTGAATGCTGCGCTCGGCGGTCATAACCAAAGCGTGAAGCAGTTAATGCAAGCGTTGACAGGGTTGCCGGGAAAAGGGGTTCTGCCATTAGGGAGGTACTAAAGCAGAACCAGCCAGAAGAGGGTGAAACACCGTTGTATATTGCAGCCAGTCAGGGAAATATCGAGATAATGAAGCTGCTGTTGAACGCTGTGTCTACACTCCTGGCTGATGGAAACCGCAAGGCAGCCACGCAAGTGCTGTACTCTGCCTGCAATGTTAAAGAAGACGATGGGACCCTAATGGAGATAACCCCACTCAGGATTGCTGCCATAAACCGGCATGATAAAGCTGTGAATTTGCTATTGGAGAGATAAGGGAGTTATTCATTCCATAATAAACGTCTTTTAAAAAACGACTAATGCCATCCTCTGTTAATAATCAAATCGTCTATCCACTGTTTGAACTTTATCTTGTGGCAAAACTCTGAACTCTGATATTTAAACTTAATGTCGAGGAGTCACTTGTTATGTATATGCCATCATCAATGCCTGCCCGAAGCACCGCTGCGTCCCAACCCCAATTTTATGGCAGTCTGGCGGGCGGAGGTGCCAGCGCAGCCCCGGTAAAGTTTGACCGCTGGACCATCAGTTTAAGCGCGATTGACAGTTTCCTGCGGGGCAAGGGCCGCGAGGCGGTGGAGAATATCGCAGAGCGCATGTGCCGAAGGGCAGAGCACCAGCAAGGGTCGAAATCCTTCAATTTGAGTAACCTGAAAAAAGATTTTGGTGCCTTCGGGCTACCGGTGGATGACAGCCAGGGGCGCAGCAAAGAGCAAAAGGTCAAGATCGTTACTGGCCTGATCCTCAGGCTCCAGACTGAAGCAAGCAGTGGTAGCGCAGATCGACCCCTGGGGCAGAATTTTTGCGGTCTGATCAAAAAATCAGAAAGCGCCATCGCTGAAGGGGTGCAGCAGTTGCTTGATGAAGTCAACGGCCATTTTGCCGCAGCGCGGTCTACCGGGACTAGAGAGGCATCCTGTGCAGGTGCTGGCAATAATGTGGCAGAAGGCGAAGGCCCGCAAGGATACACTGGTCTCCCTGCCGGTCAACCGGACCCAGCTCATCAACCTGCCAAACGGCCATCATCGTCTTTTGCGACGGCGGATCCAGCAGCAACGCCGGTAGCGCCTCCGCCCTCTTATGATGCCCTGTCACCTGAGACTGGAACAAGCTTAGCGTATTTGAGTGCTCACATGGAACGATTGATGGGGGATCAGTGGGGGGATGATCAGATAACAGAGTGTCGCAATCAGATGCAGTGGATCCACTCAGAACTGAACCGTTTAGAATCGTTGGGGCTTACACGTTCTTCCGGGAAATTCAGAGAGGTCAGGAAGCAGTTTGAGGAGCTTCAGGTAAAGGATTCTCACCATCGTTTGGATGAGCTGGAAGATAAGCTCGAAGGGGTCAATATTGGGAACAGAAGGGATATGGAATCGAGTGAATACGACATCGTACATCTATCTAGACGCTTCAATGAAATGACCCTTGTAGATGACAAAGACCGTTCACGACTACTGGAACGCCTGCAGGCATTAAGTAACCAATTTGGTGAAGCAAAAGCGTGCTTCGGGATTTTCAGGGAAATTAAATCATTAAACACTGACCTTAAAGATTTCAAACACAGAGACTTGCCCGACCCTGACCAAATTATCAATTTCTTTAACCATAAAGAGTACAGCCTGAGTAACATAAGCTCGCAGATTGACAGTCTGCCTGCAGGCACTCAACGTACTGAATTGTTAGAGCAAAAGGGCCAGCTCAGGAATTCATTAAATATCAGCAAGGCGACAGTTAAGCAGCAGCTGCTTGATAACCTGGAACGGTTAATAAAAACTGAGGAAAACAAGAACGAGCAGGGGGCTGCCCTGAATAAAGACAGGCTGGAGCAAGCTGAAGATCAATTACATGATCTCAAAAGATTAATGAACAGCTTGAAGATGAAGGAGCATGAGAGTGGCAAGTTAAAGAAACTGAAGGGCAGGCTGGCGAAGTTGAATCTGGTTAATGTGGATGAGCAGGCATCGGTATCAAAAGCAAAATCTTCAACTACTGGTCTGGCAGGTGAAATTAACCGCAACCTGGATGCAGCGGAAGCTTTAATTACTACTTCAGAAACAGATCCGTTTGGTTTTAATGCGCAGCGTGCATTGGCAGCAAAGGGCTACCTTGATAAAGCAGCGGATGGGTGCACGAAATTACTTGACAAGACTCAACGACGTGAACTACAAGATAGACATCGTACCTGAATCCGTAAGGTTTTGATTGCACCGGAAGAATTTTACCAATTTAAT
>NZ_JAHHPO010000677.1 GCF_024606365.1 Endozoicomonas sp. ONNA2 | reverse complement strand
TTAGCGTGGCAGACAGGTGATGGGTTTTGAAGACGTCCTTAAATAAGCGCTTACCTTGCAGCACCCATTACCGGTATTCAGAAAACCATTGAACTCGGTTTGTTTATCTTGATGATTGGGGGCCTGTTAATGGTCATATCGGCAACCGGCGCTATTGATAACGGTATAGCCCGGGCGATGGTCCGCATGAAAGGCAAGGAGCATCTGATGATTCCTGTGCTAATGATGTGTTTTGCCACCGGCGGCACTATCTATGGTATGGCAGAAGAGACGATTCCTTTTTATATGTTGCTGATACCCGTAGTTATTGCCGCAGGTTATGACTCGGTAACCGGCGTTGCCATTGTTTTAGTGGGCTCCGGTGTCGGCGTTTTGGGTTCAACCATTAACCCGTTTGCTACGGTCATCGCATCGGATGCTTCCGGTATTGCATTTACCCAGGGTATGGGACTGCGTCTGACCATACTGGCACTGAGCTTTATTGCTGGCTGTTACTATGTGATGCGCTACGCGAAACAGGTGCGGGAAAATCCGGAAAATTCCATTGTTGCTGACATGAAAGAGAGTAATGAAAAGCACTTTCTGGCAAAATCCGGCAAGCAGGAGAATATCGAGTTTACTGGCAAACATCAGCTGATCCTCGCCATCTTTGCGCTCACCTTCGCCGTTATGGTCTGGGGTGTTGCCGCCGGTGGTTGGTGGATGACTGAAATGTCCATGTTGTTTTTAGCGTCGTCAATTGCCATTGCCGCCATCGGTGGGCTGAGTGAAGAAGTCTTTGTCGACAAGTTTCTTGAAGGTTGCAAGGATCTGTTGGGTGTTGTGCTGGTATTGGGCATTGCCCGTGGCATTGGCCTGGTTATGGATGAGGGCTTGATTTCCGGTACCATCCTGAACTGGGGCGAAAAAGCCCTGGCAGAAACTTCTTCTGTTATCTTCGTTAACCTGATGTACCTGATTCACACCGTACTGTCTGTTTTTATTCCTTCCACTTCCGGCCTGGCGGTGTTCTCAATGCCGATTATTTCACCACTGGCGGATTTTGCCGGTGTTGGTCGTGATCTGGCTGTCACTGCTTACCAGTCTGCTTCCGGCCTGGTTAACCTGGTAACACCAACCTCTGGGGTGGTGATTGCAGCGCTGGCCATTGGTCGTATATCCATTGTCAAGTGGTTCAAGTTCATGGCACCACTGCTACTGACTCTGGCCATTATTGCAATGGGTGCCCTGAGTATTGCTACGATGTAATGACAAAAGGCCGGAGGTCACTTCGGCCCGGGTACAACAGTAAACGGCTATTTTTAAACGATCACTGGCTCATAAGTTGTGTTTCTTCATTTTGCACCCACCCGGGATTTCAATGGTTACGTCACTGTTGGGCTGGCAGCAGCAGGTCAATATTTTTCCTTCCGGAATAAAGGCAATAGGGTCAGCGGCATAGGTGACTTCACCAGCCACAAGGGTTACCTGGCAGCTGCCACAAAACCCCTCACGGCATTGATACTCAATCTCGACATTTTCCTGCTCAAGGGCTTCCAGAAGTGTCAGCTCCTTACGGGGAATAAAGCTGAAACCGGCAAGAATTTTAACAATATGAGCCATGGTGTTTCGCCTGTGTCAGCCAGCCCGGAAACAGGCCTGGCTATGGGACGTGTGGTATTAAAACTGCTTACCCTTTTTTTAAAAAATGTTAAGGAAAGAACTATAACGAAAAGTTACTGAAATCTTCCGACTGCACTTCGCTGTCTATTTGTCCTACCAGATAGGAGCTGACCTCCACCTCCTGAGGCGCAACCTGAACGTTGTCGCTGTTAAGCCAGCCGTTCATCCAGGGGAGTGGGTTCTGTTTGATGGCAAATGCCGGTTCAAAGCCGACCGCAACCATCCGCTGGTTAGTAATGTATTCAACGTACTGGCCAAGAATGTCCCGATTCAGGCCAATCATGGAGCCATCACGGAACAGGTAGTCTGCCCAGTCTTTTTCCTGCTCCGCTGCGTCGATAAAAATCTGTCTGGCCTGGTCTTTGAGTTCCCGGGCAATCACTGCCATTTCCGGATCATCCTTGCCATCAGCCAGCAATTGCAGGATATGCTGGGTGCCGGTCAGGTGGAGAGCTTCATCACGGGCGATCAGCTTGATGATTTTGGCATTGCCCTCCATTGTGGAACGCTCGGCAAAGGCAAAGCTGCAGGCAAAGCTGACGTAAAAACGGATCGCTTCCAGCACATTCACAGACACCACGGTCAAGTAAAGCTTACGCTTCAGGTCGGTAATGCTGATATGGATTTCTTCCCCGTTAACGCTGTGTTTACCTTCACCCAACTGGTGGTAAAGGCTCACACCTTCGATCAGGGCATCATAGTAGCGGGTGATATCCCTGGCACGTCTGGTAATCGCTTCGTTAGTCACGATATCGTCGAAGACGCGGGCCGGTTCGGTAACGATATTGCGGATAATATGGGTATAGGACCGGGAGTGAATGGTTTCACTGAAGGCCCAGGTTTCGATCCAGGTTTCCAGTTCCGGCAGGGAAACAATGGGGAGCAGGGCAACATTTGGTGAACGACCCTGGACGGAGTCCAGAAGGGTCTGGTATTTCAGGTTGCTCAGAAAGATGTGCCTTTCATGGTCGGGCAGCGCAGCAAAGTCACGGCGGTCCGTTGAGAGGTCCACCTCCTCGGGGCGCCAGAAAAAGGAGAGTTGCTTCTCAATCAGCTTTTCAAAGATCGGGTATTTCTGGACGTCATAACGGGATACATTGACATTACGGCCGAAGAACATGGGCTCCTGAGTAGCATTGAAGTGTTCCTGGTTAAATGTGGTGTATGTCATTGTTGGATTTGCCCCAGTTCAGTGGTTTTTTGCCCATGGTTCTCTGCCCGGCTTCCGCCCGGGCAACAGTGAAGCGAACGGCGTTGTTTGTCTATATGCATTTACGCTATAGGCATGATTACTGTTCGCTTTGATTAATACTTCTGATACTCAGTCAAGGGATGGGAGGTTGATCAGATTTTGCAGGCGCCCCCTGAGCAGTCATCATCCATATCATTCTGAGCGTCAGCGGCACCATCGCGGGTGTTGTGGTAATACAGTGTTTTTACGCCCAGTTTGTAGGCAGTCAACAGGTCCTTCAGCAGCAGCTTCATCGGTACCTTGCCGCCTTCAAAGAGACCAGGATCATAGTTGGTGTTGGCTGAAATCGTCTGGTCAACAAATTTCTGCATGATGGCAACAAGCTGCAGGTAACCATCATTGCTCGGGATGTTCCACAGTAGTTCATAACGATCCTGAAGATCGACAAAATCAGGAACGACTTGTTTGAGAATGCCATCTTTACTGGCCTTGACGCTGACAAAGCCCCTGGGAGGCTCGATACCGTTGGTGGCATTACTGATCTGGGATGACGTCTCCGATGGCATCAGGGCAGTCAGTGTCGAGTTGCGCAAGCCATAAGTTTTGATCTCCTCACGCAGGCTGTCCCAGTCAAGGTGCAGAGGTTCTTCACAAACCGTATCAAGGTCACGCTTGTAGGTATCGATAGGCAATATACCCTTGGCATACGTGGTCTCATTGAATCTGGAGCAGGTGCCTTTCTCTCTGGCCAGCGTGTTGGATGCTTTCAACAGGTAGTATTGAATGGCTTCAAAGGTACGGTGGGTCAGGCCATTTGCGGAGCCATCAGAATACCGGACATTGTTTTTGGCCAGGTAATTGGCGAAATTAATAACACCAACGCCCAGAGGACGCCGTGCCATCGTCGAGTTGTAAGCGGCAGGAACCGGGTAGTCCTGGTAGTCCAGCAGGCTGTCGAGGGCACGAACAATCAGTTCAGATAACTCTTCCAGTTCTGCCAGATCTTTCAGGGTTCCCAGGTTAAATGCAGCCAGTGTGCACAGGGCAATCTCGCCCTCTTCATCATGGATATGGTTCAGGGGCCTGGTGGGCAGGGCGATTTCCAGGCACAGGTTGCTCTGGCGAACCGGGGCTAATGCCGGGTCAAATGGACTGTGAGTGTTACAGTGATCGACGTTTTGCAGATAGATCCGCCCGGTACTGGCCCGCTCGGCAGCGAACAGTGAAAAGAGTTCAATCGCCTTCAGCGTTGTTTTACGGATACTGCTGTCCTGCTCGTATTGCCTGTAGAGCTTGTCAAACGCTTCCTGGTCGGCAAAGAACGCGTCATAAAGTCCCGGTACATCGCTGGGGGAAAAAAGGGTGATATTGCCGCCTTCGATCAGGCGCTGGTACATCAGCTTGTTAAACTGCACGCCGTAGTCCAGGTGGCGAACGCGGTTATCATCAACTCCCCGGTTGTTTTTCAGGACCAGCAGATTTTCAACTTCCAGGTGCCAGATCGGGTAGAAGAGGGTCGCTGCGCCACCGCGAACGCCTCCTTGAGAACAGGATTTTACTGCCGTCTGGAAGTGCTTGTAAAAAGGGATGCAGCCGGTATGGAAGGCTTCTCCGCCGCGGATCGGGCTGCCCAGGGCGCGAATATTGCCTGCGTTGATACCAATGCCTGCACGCTGGCTGACGTATTTAACGATCGCGCTGGACGTGGCATTAATGGAGTCAAGCGAGTCCCCGCATTCAATCAGCACACAAGAGCTGAACTGACGTGTAGGTGTGCGTACCCCGGACATGATCGGGGTGGGCAGAGAGAGTCTGAAGGTGGACACCGCATGGTAGAAGCGCTCAATGAAATCCAGGCGAGTCTCTTTCGGGTATTGCGCAAACAGACAGGCAGCAATGAGCATGTAGAGAATCTGGGGGCTTTCATAGTACTCGCCGGTTACCCGGTTCTGCACCAGGTATTTGCCCTCAAGTTGCTTGACCGCCGCATAGCTGAAGTTCATATCCCGGCTGTGATCAATAAAGTTTTCCATCTGATCATATTCAGCCTCACTGTAATCTGTCAGGAGGTGTTGGTCATACTTCTTCATCTCGACCAGTTTGACCACATGGCGAAACAGCCCGGGCGGTTCAAACCGGGCATAGGCCTTTTTGCGCAGGTGGAAGATGGCCAGACGGGCAGCCAGATACTGATAGTCCGGGGATTGGGCTGAAATCAGGTCGGCAGCAGATTTGATCAGCGTTTCATGGATATCCGTGGTCTTGATACCGTCGTAGAACTGTATGTGAGACTTAAGTTCGACTTCCGAAACAGAGACGTTATCCAGGCCTTCTGCTGCCCAGGTAATCACTTTATGGATCTTCTCAAGATCCAGCTGTTCCATGCCTCCGTCACGCTTGGTGACCTGGATATTTTTATTCATTCAGCCCTTGCCTGTGTATTCAATAAACACGATTTATAATCCAAGCGTGGCTATCAATAATGTTGCAGCACGCTCAATGATCCGGTTGGTCTGTCAGCAGACATTGCACCTGCTGTCATTACCACCGCAATGCCAGCTCCCTGTCAGCCACTTTGCGCTGCAGTAGTCGTGATGACTGTAGGTCTGTCCGGGATATACCTGATGAATGAGGTCCCCGCCGTTCTCTGAGAGATAAACTGCAGTGCTCGCTTAGCAAGGCCGTGCAGCTGAAAATCTGTGTGAGCATTCTTCCTTCCCTGATCACCGTCCCCCCTGCCATTAATTTGCTGCTGCCAATAGCACATTCACTGTTTGGCTGGAGTGTGGTCTGAGGTATTTTCGGTATGCCCTGTTGCCTGGACGACAATGTGGTACTCAACAGCGAGGTATACCATATATTGTGTAGCGGCCATTTATCTACACAAGATAATGCGCCGCCGGAAGAAATTCAAGCCACTAAAACTGGGGGTTCGCTGTGGATAAGTTGTCGATTTCTTTCGGTGTTGGTGGTTGCTAACTCCCGGATAACTTTTTCAGACAGAGCGAAAGATTTGCAAGATCACGCTGAGATTTTGTCAAAATATAAATAATGAATTCTATGAATTTCCCACGTTGATTCAACATTGTTTGAAAAATATTTGAACAATGTTTAAAAAATGCTTGGGCCTGCTTCTGTTCCGGGGAGGACGTGCGCACGTCGGTGGTGTAACATCTGCAACCCATTCACGATTAGATTGCCAGCGAAGTGCCGGATGTTTGCCGCTTTGTATGTCATGGCTTTAGTACTTCGTCTTTGTGGGGGTGTAAAACAATGGCTTTGGATAATGCAGAATCGGGTCGCATCCTGATTGTTGAGGATGATGAGCGTCTGGCAAACCTGACCCGTGATTATCTTGAAAATAATGGCCTTCAGGTGTCGGTAGAAGGTGATGGTGGTAAGGCCGTTGAGAGTATTTTGAGTGAGCGCCCGGACCTGGTGGTACTGGATCTGATGTTGCCGGGGGAAGATGGGGTATCCATCTGTCGCCGGGTGCGAGGCCAGTACCGTGGTCAGATACTGATGTTGACCGCCCGGACCGATGACCTTGATGAAGTGCTGGGGCTGGAAATGGGTGCGGATGATTATGTTGCCAAACCGGTTCGCCCAAGAGTACTGCTGGCCCGTATAAGAGCCTTGCTAAGAAGGGGCATATCCTCCGTAGAAGACGAGCCGGAAGTGCAAAATAGCCTTCGCTTTGGCGCGTTGGTCGTCGATAACTCCATGCGCGAGGCCTGGCTGGATGACCAGAGTGTCGACCTCACCAGCGCTGAATTTGATCTGCTCTGGTTGCTTTGCTCGAACGCAGGCCGGGTGTTGAGCCGGGAAGAGATCTTTGCCCAGTTGCGAGGGATTGAATACGATGGTCAGGATCGTTCCATCGATGTCAGGGTTTCACGAATTCGTCCCAAAATTGGCGACGACCCAATGCACCCCCGTCTGATCAAGACAGTCCGCAGTAAAGGGTATCTCTTTGTCAAGAGCGAAAAATGAGCAAGTCGCTGGCGTTGCTTCCGTTGCTGGTATAGTGTCATGAGCAGTATTTTTCTTCGTATCTATGGCGGCCTGCTGTTCTCCCTGGTTCTGGTCTCAGTGCTATCAGGCATAGTTGTCACTATTGTTAATGGTGTTCGCCTGGCTGAGTACCGGGAAGATATGGTCCGGGGAACCTTCCGATTGGTCTCTGAAGTTCTCTCGGCAATGCCAGAAGAGCAGCGACACAAGTGGCTGGGAGAGTGGGGGCATAAACTGTCGATTCCCTTTTCAATGTTGCCTCTGGAACGATCAGATTTTACGCCTGAAGAAATTGAGCAGCTCTCTTTGGGGGAGATCGATGTTCAGATGCTCACCGAAAAGGCGGCGGTTATCACCGCCCTGATTGATGATCGGTGGTTGTTGCAGGGGCGTGTGGCTGATATATCTGAACAAATGGCAAGCGGTACCATCGTTTTTCTCAGGCACCTGCTTGGCCAGTATCCTGCTAAAGAGCGAGCAGCAATCCTGGCTCAGGGATCCGGCGAGTCGCTCAGTTTTCCTGTGTCCATTGTCCACTATAGCGCCAGTTCTCTAACGCCCCTGCAAAACACCCAGTTGCAGCAGGGCAGTATTGTCACTGTATTGAACATCAGAGATGAATCGCTCCAGCTCTATGCCCAGATGGGAGACAGTGATCAGATACTCCATCTCGGCCCAGTGAAATTACTGAATCCCTATCCTTTCAAGCTGATCCTGACCCTGGGGCTTTTCGTCTTGATCTCTCTGAGCCTGGCGATCTATATCCTGGTCAGGGTAATAGAGAAGCGACTGCGAAAACTGGAAAGAGCTGCAACACGCTTTAGCCGGGGAGACTTTGAAGTACGGGTTAATGTGGGGGGGGCGGATTCCATTGGTCGCCTGGCCATGGCATTTAATGCCATGGCCGACCATATTCAACGCCTGCTAAGTCTGCAAAAAGAGATGATTCGTGGCGTGTCCCATGAATTAAGGACACCTGTCGCAAGGTTGCGTTTTGGCCTGGATCTGATTGCCGATGCCAGAACACAACAAGAGCGGGAGGCCCAGCTGGAGGGCATGGATCAGGATATCCAGGAGTTGGACCATCTGGTGGATGAGTTTCTGACCTATGCCAACCTGGAACAGGGGGCTCCGACCATCAGTTTAAAACGTCATGATGTGGATAAAGTAGTGGCCCAGGTGGTTGGCGAACATCTCAGATTACAGAACCGGGTTGAGATAGAGCATATTCCCTGCAATGTGTTGAACCCCAGGCGTTTTGTGGAAATTGACCGTCGCTATATTCATCGGGCTATACAGAATCTGGTAGGCAATGCCTGCCGCTATGCGGACAGTAAAATCCAGGTGCGTTTTTCATCCACTCAGGATACCTGTCGTATTGATGTGGATGATGATGGGGCGGGGATTCCTGAAGAGCAGTGGGAAAGGGTGTTTTCTGCTTTCTCCAGACTTGACGACAGTAGAACTCGCAAGTCAGGAGGCTATGGTCTGGGGCTCTCAATCGTCCGGCGCATTATGTACTGGCATGGGGGACGAGCGCTGGTCAGCCACAGTCCCCTGGGGGGAGCCCGGTTCAGCCTGGTCTGGCCCAGAAAGCAGCGGCATTGAATTATCTGAAGCTCCCGGGGACGTCTTCCCGGGAGCTTCAAGAAGATCTTGAAGAATATCAAGAAAGTCTTCATGGATGCCTTCCTCATTGAGAATATGGAAAGCAACATTCTGGGTTGAGAAACCGGGTTTCAGGACAAAATCGTATTGCAGACGGCCTTCACTATTGATCTCGGCACTGACATGCAGATTTTGAAATCTGTCCGGGAACTGGTCAGCCAGTGCAGTCAGTCTGGCATAGTGGGTAGAAGAAATGCTAATCGTCCCGGATAAATCGCCAATCGATTTTATATAGGCCAGTGCACCGATCTCCCCCTCTTTTGGGCTGGTATTGTTGAAGATTTCATCCATAAAGACAATGCTGAACTGGCCAGTCTGAAGTGTATGTAGTTTCTCCAGCAGCTTGATAGCGCGTTTTGATTCTGCGCTGAAACTGGAAACGCCCGTAATCATTTCCGGTTCAATGACCGTATGGGTATGGATAAAGGAAAACGGGGTTAGTCTAAAGGACTCAGCCGAAGATATGCCCAGAGTTTGCGCCATAATGACGTTAAGCGCTGCAGCATTCATGGCATTGGACTTTCCGGCTGCATTTGGGCCGGTAATAATGATATTGGCCGGTGGGATGGAGTGGCTGGCGGTAAGGTCGCTGGCAATGGCAGCACCAGGGTGGAGCAGAGGGTTCCAGAAGCCTTGAAGCTCAATAGTCGGTTGTGTTAATGATTGATACTGGGCAAAACACAATGGATTCGTTTCCCGGTAATAGGATAACCTCAAGAGCTTGGCGATGGTCAGCCAGGCATCAATCTCACCCGTGGCCTGCATAATTCTGATCAATGGGATGTGGTTTCGGCGAAGCAGCATCAGGCTTCTTTTGTAGCGTCCCATGTTGGTTGACAGATAGGGGAGTGTGTCGGGTGTTTTCTCTGGTGCATCGTTTAACAGTGTGGTTATTTCCTGAATCTGGGTGGAATTTCGAAACTTCATGAAGCCGCTGTAATGGTCCAGAATATCCTCAAGGGCAGGGTGGTACTGGGCCAGTTGTTTTAGTTCTCTGGCACTTGCCAGTGCTCTTCCGGGTCTGCGACTGCGCTCCATGACAAACGTGTAAGCGGCGCGATTTTCCTGAAAGAGTCGGTATGATTGATAAATGGCGATCATTTGCAGTACGGCAAAGCTCCCGAAGGTGAAAATTTTGACTGGCGGTGGCAGTCCCTGATAGTGCTGATGCATTTCGGAAATGACCAGGTTCATGTTGAACGGCAGGTTGATGACTGAATTGAGAAGCCCCTGAATAATCCCGTATTGTCCGTCAAATTTGCCCAGCAGCGTGGATCCGATCAGGCCAATAGGTACATTCAATGCACTCATAACACTAATAATGTCGTTTAATCGGCGGGCAATTTCCTCACAGGATGCATCTGAGGTGAGCCCCGGGATGTAGGTCTGGTAATCAATGTCATCAAAATGGGGGCTGTTCACGGCATCAGAGGGGTCGAGCAGGGCTATGAGTCCATCTTCATCCGCGGCATAACGGATCAGTTGTTTCTCTAACTGAAAGATGACTTTAGGGTGATCTACCAGGTATTGAAGGGCTCTCTGGCGTTTTTCAAGGACTTCTACATCAGTCGTGGGGGATATCAGCAGGTTTGCCAACATGATTTCACCAGCGACCGTCATCGGGGAGCCTAAATTGCTGAGCAGGCTGTGTCCGGGATTTTGCCAGGTACCACTGAGAATATGCAGGTCTTTAACGGCATGGTGGGTTAAAATCTCGCTGCCGGTTTTATGAATTCGGGAAAAGTTTTGCAAAAGAATGCTTCGTCTTTCTCCTGGCGACAGGAGAATTTCAGGTAACTCCTGTTTCTGGTTTCGAGAGTTCATGGCATTGCTGTATTTGTCTACGGAGTGGGTTTTAGCCAAGTGATCATGTATCAGTTGGTAAGTGTTGGTGATTTCCATGCCTCCGTTCGCGTTAAGGCTTGTAGCAATGGTGGTGATTAACAGGAATACTAAATAATCAGCGGCTCTTGATTTCATCTGGTATTTTCGATGGAGAGTTTTTATTTTCTTGCTTTTATCAGGGTGATCACTGCATAAAAGCTGGATGGGACACTGTTAATAAAATAGCCTCAGGTAATAAAATAGCCTCAGGTAATAAAATAGCCTCAGGAAGTGATTTCAACGCATCTTCCAATATGAAATAAGCCTGAATCAAAGGCCTTGTACTACAGCAGAGGCCTCTGGGCGGTTACAGTCTCAGCTTTTCATGGCCAATAGGCAGATTAAAGGTATATGAAGCAACAAACATCCCCATAAACTTGTATAAAAATAGATGAGAAGCCATAGTCTTGCCATTCACTGATGATGTGATCCATTTCAATCCATTATTTGAGAGAGTAAAGCATGTCATTCCGTCTGGAGATGAAGGTTCGAGATTATGAGTGCGACCTGCAGGGAATCGTCAACAACAGTGTCTACTGCAACTATCTGGAGCATGCACGGCATGAGTTTTTGCACGCTAACGACATCGACTTTGCCCGATTGGCCGCAGAGAAGGTTCATCTTGTCGTGCTCAGAAGCGAGATGGATTACAAAATGTCGCTGCTGCCCGGGGATGAATTTTATGTCGAAGTAGCACCGGTACGACTTTCCAGACTGAAATTTGGTTTTCAACAGAAAATCGTCCGTACATCGGATAACAAGCTGGCCATCGATGCATTGGTTATTGGCACCTCAGTGAATGCTGACGGACGGCCTTTTCTTCCTGAAAACATTGACCGGCTATTTCCGCTGGCATGACGATTCAGAAACGTCAGCACTGGTCTGACGTTGCTGATTTTTATCGCAGTGTCCTTCCTGCAAAATAATACAGACTGACATAACGTCCGGCTCTCGCCACTGGCCCACTGTTTTAACGAGATGGTCATTGGCAGCAGCTGCCTTCCAATTGGCACATTGATAGGCCAGTGACACTATTGGATAAACGGGAACTGATGGTCTGCCTGAACCACAAGATCACCGCGTTGCCTGAGAAACAACGTCTGGTGTCTGGTTTGAAAGAGTTCAGCCAGATGTCACTGGACGATATTTCCGGTTTTATTGGTGAGTCGGCAGCGGTTCTGCTGCACCGGGTGCGGACAACGCTGTATTCCAGTATTGAACAGTTTCAGGAGACAGGCAGATGTTGACATGTCGTGATATCGGGCAAATGTCGGGTCAGCTTCAGGATGACCCCAAAGAGCGTCATGCCAGTACTACATTTCTACAGACGCTACCCGCCCGCCCGCTTCCCGAAAAGCTGGAGCCGCTTGTGCTTTTGCGGGCAGCGGCATTTTCCCGGACTGAATAAAATAATGAAGTTATTCCGGGACAATTACTAAATGGATGAAGGCACCTCTCTGGTCATGGCCTGCATCGCTCGGTGAATGAAGAGGCTTCATCAGGCGGCTCCGCACTTGCCTTCGCCGTATTTGCCCTCACCACATTTCCCTTCGTGTGCCTTGGTCGATGCTGAAGATGACCGCATTTGCCTTCACCGCATTTACCGTCGTCCATCCGTTTTCAGCCAGCACAATACCCTCGTAGCCAGGTTCAATGAGCTGATGGAGCTTATGAAATATCCGGGTTAGAGAAGACCAAAGCGGAAAATTGTTTTTTCCTGATAGTGCTCACCGGGATTCAGGCGGGTTGAAGGAAACTCCGGTCTATTGGGAGAGTCGGGAAAATGCTGGGTCTCCAGACAGAAACCTGCCCTCATGCCATATTGGCCGCCGCTGCGTGCCGGCTCACCTGCCAGATAGTTGCCGGTATAGAACTGCATGCCAGGCTGAGTGGTAAGCACTTCCAGAGTTCGACCACTGTCTGGCTCTGCTACCCGGGCGACAGGTGTCAGAGGACGATCATGCCCCCTCACCGTCCAGATAACCCAGTTATGATCGTAGCCTCTGGCCTGGCTCAGCTGAACAAGGTCTTGGTCAATATCCTGACCAATAGGCTTCATACTGGTGAAATCCATCGGGGTGTTCATGACCGACTCAATCTCCCCATAGGGAATGGAGGTTTCATCCGTTGGGATGAAACGGCTGCAATTAAGCTGCAGCTGATGGCTGAGACAGTCTTCACTGCCATTAAGGTTGTAATAAGCGTGATTGGTCAGGTTAACCACGGTGGGGGCGTCCGTCGTCGCCCGATACTCAATACCCAGCTCATTGTGGTTATTCAGGGTGTAGATCACGTTGACACTCAGTTGGCCGGGATAACCCTCTTCACCGTCTTCTGAGTCATAGCCAAGGGACAGTGTGCATATGTCGTCTTTGGAATAAGACTTTGCCCGCCACAGGTGATGATCAAACCCAACCTTGCCACCATGCAGATGATTCGGAGCATTGTTACAGGCCAGCTGAAACGGTTCACCGTCAAGCTCAAATTCTCCTCTGGCAATACGGTTGGCATAACGACCAATTATGGCACCAAAATAGGCACCGGACCGCTCGTAATCCGCCACCGAATCACAGCCCAGAGTAACCTCGCCCACATTGCCTGCGCTATCCGGAACACGAATGCTCTGGATAATCCCTCCCATGGTCAAAATGGTCACTTCCATGCCTTTGTGGTTACACAGCCGAAAGGCATAAACCGGATTACCGGAGCGAGTGGCTCCAAACACTTTCTGAAAAACCTTCATAAATACGCCATTGCGCTGGAAAACAAATCTCCAATCTTCGTAGTAATCGGAGCGAGGCCCGGGTAGTGGTCACCCGGTGGGTTAACAACACTCCGATGGTAAGTAAATAAGATTGATGGAGTCAGCAGGTATCACCAAAGATAGCTATAGTATTCGGAGTTTGTATATCAATTCGCTGAAAGGTGTCTTGCCCGTGGGTAATTCTGGCACTTTTTTTAACCGCTGACTGTATTTCAAAGCCAGTGCTATTGATCCATGATAACAGGACCACTGGGCATGGGATAACCAGACGCAAGGAAAAGTAACTGCTGTAATTCTGGCTGGACTGGCTACCAGATAGCGCTTGATGGCGTATATTGAGGCCATCAAGTGTGACAAGCTCAATCGGAGGCTGGGTAGTGAGTGATCAATACCAGCAGACAAACCCGCACAGGGAAGCAGAACGATTATGGCCCGGCGTAATCATATTGATTTTTCATGGCGTGAATAGGGTGATATAGCCCCTGATTAAACTTCAGCTATTGCGTCATCTTTCTCTATGCTCTATAACTGTTATTCCCGGGGGCGATTCGGATTCGACGACGGTATCAAACCCTGAGGTGCATGCCGAGGGCGTAGTGGTTCTCGTTAATCAAAACACTGCAAACCTATTAGTTGCCAAAACTGAAGCAGCTAACGATAGTTTCTACGGCGTAGAGAGTCTTGCGGCGTAATCGTAGCTAAACCCTACGAGCTATCCAGTCTGTCCGGCTTGTCTGCTGGCTGGTTTTTCGGACTGTCATCGTAAGCAGAATCGCCACGATCAGCAGGTCTCTGGCTGACGGGTTAAAACCTGTGGGAATCGCGCTGCAGAACCCCGACCACTGGGTCGCTGTGGTGTTAAACACAAAGGTGGATCTAAGCATGTAGAGCCAAAGGCCGAGAGCTGGCGGACGCGGGTTCAAATCCCGCCGCCTCCACCAAATCACTAGAAATACCAAGGGCTGACGATCCGGAAGCCCTTGAAAAACCTGAAAATCCCACCTTTTTTAGTCCGATATAGTCCAGCATTATCTATCTACAACCAACTTTTTATGTAACACTCAATGTAACACTGAAACCAAGCCCTTAAATGTGGTGTTACATAAAATGCCTAAAGTCGCTAAAACCCTTACCATTACTGAGGTGCAGGCCGCCAAGGCCAGAGACAAGGAATACAGCCTTGCTGATGGACAAGGGTTGTACCTGAGAGTTAAAACCAATGGCACAAAGCTATGGATTTTTAATTACCTTCGACCTCATACAAAGAAAAGAGCCAACATTGGTTTTGGATGTTACCCGGTTGTAACACTGAGCGAGGCCAGGGAGGAGCGAAGAAAGGCCCTGATGTTACTAAAACAGAATATCGACCCCAAGGAACACAGGGACAACCAGGACAAAACATTACAGAAAGCCCATGCCGAAACCCTGGAAACTGTCACCCGGCAATGGATGGAAGTGAAAAAGACCCGCGTAACAGAAGACTATGCCGGAGATATTCTCCGGTCGTTTGAGATACACATTTTCCCCGGTATGGGAACAACCCCTGTTTGCAAAGTTACCGCCAAGGGAACCATAGCCCTGTTACAGCCCATAGCCGATAAAGGCACGCTGGAGACGGTCAGGCGACTCTGCCAGCGATTGAATGAGGTGATGATCTATGCCACCAATACCGGGCTGATACACCATAACCCGCTGTCCGGCATTAAAGACGCTTTTGCCAATCCCAAAGTAAGGAACATGCCAGCGATCCCACCCGATCACCTGCCGGAACTGATGCAGAAAATTAACGGGGCCAGTATCAAGAAAATCACCCGCTGCCTGATGGAGTTCCAGCTACATACCATGACCCGCCCCAATGAGGCCGCCGGTGCGCGCTGGGATGAAATGGACTTTGCTAATAATCTGTGGGTGATCCCTGCCGAGAGAATGAAGGCTGGACGTATCCACAAGATCCCCCTGACCCCGCAAGCATTAGCCTTGCTGGACACCATGAAAGCCATTAGTGGTAACAGGGAACATATCTTCCCTGGGGACAGGAACCCCAATAACCATATCAACGAGCAGACCGCCAATGCAGCATTAAGGCGTATGGGATACCAGGATGTACAGGTTGCCCACGGTTTCCGGTCTATTGCCAGTACTGCCCTGAATGATGAAGGTTTCGACGGTGATTTAATCGAATGCGCGTTATCCCATGTTGAAAAGGATGAAGTCAGGGCTGCCTATAACCGGGCTGATTACCTGCAACGCAGAAAAGTGATGATGTGCTGGTGGTCTGACTTTATCACCAATGCCTGTATGGGAAATATCAGTATGTCGGAAGGGACAAGAGGCCTGAGGGCTGTCAGTTAGAATAACTAACTTGTTGGTGAATCAGTTACGTTAAAGCAAAACACCACCGATCCGGAAAATTTACCGGATCGGCAATTTAAAGGTGATAGACGACTAAAATCAGTCAAAGGTGAGAGGGCGAAGTGCTGAGAACACTACGCCCTTTTTTGTATCTGGTATCACTTGAAGGATGGTAAAAAATGAAACCAGACGACAAGGGAAAGCATAGCTCCCGCTTGTTTTATAGCTATATCGAAAAGGTGAAAAAAATCAGCCGGGCTCACATGCAAAGCATTAATAAGCAGATAAGAGAAGCAGCAGGTTTACCGGCAGTCAAAACATTACAGGGAAGGCTGGAAGCTATCGGTTACATGATGCCACCAACATGGCTAAACAGTTCTGATAATTCTGAAACAGTAAAGCTGAGTGGATTTAATCGCTATCGCGTCATTTATAACCAACAGCAACCACCAAAAGCAAACCCATGCCGGAGCAGGAGCGAACCTGTCTCCCAGACAAAACCTAACGATTCACCCGCCACAAGTACAAGGCTGATGCTCGCCATGGCTGTTAAGGGGATGGGCTTTTATGACCCGAACCACAAAGGTAAGGGCAAGCAGGCTGATGCAGTTCGATTCTTTGAAAAACAGTTGGTAAAGGAAGGACTAACCGGACAATACCTGTCTGGTAGCACCCTTAGAGATAATCTTGATAAGGCATTGGATACCCTGAAACAGTATGCAGTTTTGGATAAGAAAGACGACAAATGACGTTATTGCCAGAATGAAAATAGTTGCCAGTCTGGCAGAATCTCTAAAAATCCCCGTCTTTAATACCGGCTGTACTTATCTACACAAGGGTACAGCTAATGAATACCAAGACCCATGACGAAGCCTTTCTATCAGTCAAGAAGGTAGAAAAGCGTTACGGCATATCGGATTCAACCCTGTATGAATGGTCTAAAAGAGGGATGTTTCCCAAGCCCTATAAGCTGGGGCCGAAGCTTTCCCGGTGGAAGCTGTCAGAGCTGGAAGCCTGGGAGCAGGAAGGACGGGAGGGCGAGGCATGAATGCAGCAACCCGCCTGCACCCGGAAGAGGATAACAGACAGGCCACCAACAAAGACGACAAGCTAATTCTAGCCAATGCCGACGGGCTGGGTTATCTGAATCGGTTATTAGTCGAATTGCTGTTAGCAGGTACACAAGGCTACGACAGCGTAGACGCGACCCGGCAGGATAGCTCCTGCTTCTTCTGGTGTGATCGCCTGACCACGCCCATAAGCTTTCTGAAACGCCGACAATTCAAGATTTCCGGCTATCTGCGAAAGCTGACCTTGCCGGATGGGCAAAACACCCACCGGAAGTGTTACTACCTGACCGACAGGAAGGCCGCCCTTCAGGTTATCAATTACCTGAATGACATTAACCAGGCTAACCATAAGCCCCGGGTCTTCGATGCTGACCACACAGCAGCGATCCTGAAACGATTCAAAGAGGCATAACCCATGAACGCAGTGAAGCGGCTGCCGGAGTGGGTAGCCTGTGGCCAGCTATTGACGACTGAAGGCTTAATCTTTATTGTTTGCGGTGCTTCAGCACAATCTGAAGCCCGGATTAGCACCCGGCAATATACAAGGCGCAACAGTCGCCACCAGAGCGGCTTTTTTATTGTTGCGGCTTTCCAGCACCCTCGGTTTATTCAGTTAATGACGGGCTGGAAGGGCTACTTTCGAGTAGGCCGGTTTCCTTGTATGCCGGTAGTGCTAACCCTTTCAGCCTGTCACCCATTCGGATTAGCACCCGCTGTGACAGGTTTCATTCATACAAGGAGCCTGTCTTATGACTGCCTACCGTTGCGCCGTTTTACACGGCAACAGCCCCCGTTTGTCTGCCCTTTCTGTAGATCGGCATCTGACCCTGACCGCCACCAGTTACCGGGAAGCCCTGAAGCTGGCCACCGGACTGAATGCCGTTATCGTCGCCTGCTACCCGTCAAAAGGTGGCCAGCAATGAGACTGAGAACCCGCCACCAAAACGACCACAGTCAGGAAATCACTCTGCCCCTGACCAGACGACAGCTTGAGAGCATTATCAACGCCCTGAGAGAGCTATCGCTGATTCTTGAATACAGCTGCAACAAGCTGACCGACGAAGACAAGAAACATGCCCGGTTGGCACAGCGTGACCTGATGAAGACACGTACCTGGAACTTGTTGGAGAAGGCAAGAGGTGAGGTGCAGCAATGAACAAAGAAGACTTGTTAAAAAAGGCCCTGCACGCTGTCACCTGCCAGCAGACCGAAGCCCGGAACCAGTACAGGAATGCTGCCGACCTGGACAGGCCCGATTTAATGACCTTCTGGGAAAGCAGGATTGCTGAACACGAAGAAACATACCGCGCCCTTATGGATTGGCTCTTTACCCTGCATAGATCCGAAGGCCAAAAATGAACCAGACCTTTAAAGACTGGTGCCAGCAGGTCAAGGATGCAGCTTGCCGGGATTGGCCCGGCATTCTGCAATCACTGGCCGGGCTGGATGACCAGCAAACCGACACCAAGACCAGAAGACGGGGCGCACCCTGCCCCGTTTGCGGAGGTACTGACCGCTACAGTTTTAAAGCCCCCGATACCGGGGGCTGGGCCTGCCGCCGTTGTGGCGGTGGTGATGGCTGGGAACTACTGAAGCGCGTCAATGCCTGGGACTTTGCCCACGCTGTCCGGGAGGTAGCCGACTACCTGAGAATCGAACCCTATAAGGGCCAGGCACCCACCCACCAGCAGCGCGAAGCAGCAAGACAGCTTGCTGAAAAACGACAGCAGGCCAATAAAAACCGGCTGGAACGTGAGCAGCAGAAACAGGCCGCTGTCCATGACCAACGGGCTGTTTATGCTCTTCAGGAGTGGAGCAACGCCACCCCGGCAAAGGCAGACCACCCGTATCTGAGATCCCACAGGCTACCCCCGTTTGACTTGCGGGAGGTGCAACACCCTCACTATGGCCGCTGTTTACTGGTGCCATTGATTAACGACGCTGGTGGACTGCGTAACCTGGAACGGATCAACCCCCAAGGGCTGAAGCGCCCTATAAAAGGCGCACAGAAGCAGGAGCTTTATTATCAATTCGGGATTGATTCATGGACGGTGTATATCTGTGAGGGCTGGGCCACTGGTGCAGCGATTCACATAAACCAGCCACACAGGCCGGTGGTGCTGTGTGCCATGAGCGCGGGCAATCTGGAAAACGTCACCTACATAGCACGCCGGAAGTATCCAGAGAGCAACCTTGTTATAGCTGCCGACCACGATCCCGCCGGAAGACAGAAGGCGTTTATTATCTCTGCAAAGTTTGACCTGAAGGTAGTGCTACCTGGCCACCCCGGTGAGGACTTCTGCGACATGCACATAAGGGAGTCTTCAGTATGAGTATGCAGGACGCACTGCAGCAGGAGCAAAGCCCCGCTGACCTGTTGGCAATCGACCATAAAGAAGCAGTCAATAAGCTGATCACCCGCGCCCCGGAACTGGTGAAGCAGCTACAGGCTACACCTGACGCATTGATCGCACTGGCAAAACAGATAGAAGCCCTGGAACCACTGCCGCTGGTGCCGGAGTTGCCAGCAGAAACCCCCTACCCGACAGAAGCCCTGTTAAATATGGACGGGGCTGTATTTGAAATCAGTAATCGACTGAAGGTATCCCCGGCACTGGTGGGGCAATGTGCTCTTGGTTTAGCCAATGGGATTATTCAAGGGCTGGCCGACATAGTGAAGCCTGCCAACCCCAACCCGAAACCCACCAGCCTTTTTCTACTGGCCGGTGCTGAATCCGGGGAAGGCAAGACGCTGGTGGACGATATTCTGAGCAGTAAGTTACATGACTTTTCAATAGAAAAAGACCTGTCTTACCAGGTTAAAAGAGAAGACTACGATCTTTCCATGAAGGCTTACCACTGTGAAGTGAAGAAGATTGAAAACAGCAAAGACCTTGACCAGTCCGACCGGGAACAGGCATTCAGGGAACTGAAAAAGCCAGTACTACCCATGAACCCACGCCTTAAAGCTTCTGACGTGACCATAGAAGGGCTTGCCCGGCAATTCCGGGAGGGCTGCACCCGGTTAAGCCTGATGACTGACGAAGGGGCTTTATTATTCAGCAACCATACCTTGCAGAATGAACGGCGAAGCGCGGTTATGGGTCGACTGTGCAAACTGTGGGACGGTGGGCAATGGGACATACCTGAATTCAAATCCAGTTTTAAAAATATGCTTGTTTTGAAATGGGCGGCTTCATTGT